>NZ_JBJZOR010000018.1:0-63069 GCF_046269225.1 Acinetobacter sp. TY2 | reverse complement strand
AAGTCACAACAACTTCATTGCCCGGTTCTGTTTGACCTGTAATGTTGGTTATTGGTTTACCGTTTGCATCTGTACTTGGTGTAACTTGATTGATTTTGATCGTAATCAAGCTGTCATCATTGCCTGAACCTTTGTTGCCATCAAGGTCTGTATAGCTATCATCTTTAACTTCGACTTTAACTGTTTGAGCTGGTTCAACTTTTAATTCAACTGTCCAAGTACCATCTGCATTTTGTTTTGGCTCACCAACAACGCGACCACCCGTTACATTCAAGTCTGCCGATGAGAATGTACTTGGATCAATATCTTCACTAAATGTAAATGTTGCTGTCGCAGAGGTTTCATCTTTTACATTGGCAATAATATCGACTTCAACTGATGGTGCGGTCGTATCAACATCCTTATTTGCTGTACCTTGGCCGCCTAAGTTACCCGCATAATCTTTATAACTATTTTCAGGAACGGTTACTTTAATATCACCATCCACACCTGATGGAACTTTACCCGTCCACGTCAAACCATCTTTTGATGGTATAAGTTCAACTTTTACAGGATTACCGTTTTTATCAACTATGATAAATTCTTTTGGATCAATTGTTGACGGATCAACGTCAGGATCAAACTGAATGATGATTTCAGCTTTAGCTGTAATTTCTACATCTACGTTTGGTGGTGTTAAGTCTTGACCAACTGGACGTTCAGCAACATTTGACTCAATTAGCGTACCATCTGCACCAACGACACTACCTTGCGCTTTAATATCATTATTTGATAAAACATCTGATGCAGGAACCTTAATACTCCATGTACCATCAGCATTAACAGTCACTTGATCACCTGAATAAACCTTACCGTTAAATGTAATGGTCATTGATGCAGATGGATTGCTTACAGTGCCTGTAATAGTGATATTACCATCAAAATCAGTTAGTTCTGCCAACTCACCTTCGTTGATAATATCATCACCGCCCACAATACCAATCGATACAAATGGAAGTAAAACATCATCTGAAGTTGGCTTGCCATCTTGATCATCGGTCACGGCGTCAACTGTATTGCCATCGACAAGTGGTTTATCTGTGGTCACTGTCCAATAACCATCTAGATCAGCAGGTTCAGAAACAAGTGTTGAACCATCAGGTAAAGTCACTGTGACTTTATTACCAGGCTCAGTTGTTCCTGAAATAATAGCTGTATTGCCATCTGGTATAATCGAATCAATTTTTACGGTTACTTTTTTATCAGTACCAGATGAACCTTCATTACCCGCAAGGTTTGTATAGCTCTTATCTTTAACACCTACATTAACCGTAATACCTTGCTTCGTTCCTGTAAGGTCAGCAAACCATGTACCATCTTTATTTTCAACAAGGTTACTGAGCTTACCACCGGAAATAACAATATCTGACAAATCAAAGTTTTTAACTGGTTCATTAAACTTAAAAGTTACAGTGCCATCGTCATTGATGATGACTATAACAGCTGGAGGTTTTGTATCAATAACTGCTGTATCACCACCTTTACCTGAGGTATTACCTGTTTGATCTGTAATAGTTGCAGCGACATCAACCTTGCCATTTGCTTGTGGCGGAACAGACGTAATATAACCATTGTTCAACATATCATCGGTAATAATAATATCTGTAGGTTCACCACCATTGATAATAATCGTGAGTGTATCGCCAACTTTGGCTTCTTTTGGAATAGTAATTTTTACTGATACATCAGGACCCTGACCTAACTCGGTGCCATTGATTACACCATCATTATTAATATCTGTCGTAATTTCAACTTTTGGTGCAGGAATCACACCTGTATTTGGAATCAGTGTTTCATCTGTACCTGGTTCTGAAACTAAACCTGTATGTGGATCAGTCACAGTCCCTTTAACAGGAACTTCTTGACCTACAGGAGGTAATTCTGCTGTTGGCACATCAACTATCCAATTATATGTACCATCATCATTAGGTGTTGGATCAACTTTTACAGGGTATTCTTTCCCACCTACAGTCACTGTCACATCAGCATTTGGATCATCAACTGTACCCGTAATCGTTGTTGTATCATCCTCACTCGGAACAATTGGATCAATCGTGACATAAGGTGCTTTTGGTGGAACTACAACAGGTGCTTCATCCTGACCTGGCTCTGAAATTAAACCTGTATTTGGATCAGTCACAGTCGCTTTGACAGGAATTTCTTGCCCGATTGGGGGCAATTTATTTGTGGGTACATCGATAGTCCAATTATATGTACCATCTTCGTTAGGTGTTGGATCAACGTTTACAGGATATTCTTTCCCGCCAATGGTAATGCTCACATCAGCATTTGGATTATCTACTGTACCTGTAATCGTGGTTGTTCCATCTTTGTCTGGTACAACTTGATCAATTGTGACCACAGGTGCTTTAGGTGGCAAAATTACGGGTGCTTCATCTGTCCCAGGAGGAGAAACTAGACCAGTATTCGGATCAGTGATTGTTCCTTTTACAGGAACTTCTGCACCTTGTGGAGGCAATGCCGATGTTGGTACATCCACTGTCCAATTATATGTACCATCCGCATTCGGTGTTGGATCAACTTTAGCTTTATATTCTTTTCCATCAAGCGTCACAATCACATCAGCATTTGGATTATTTACTGTACCTGTAATCGTGGTTGTTCCATCCTTATCAGGAACAACGGGATTAATCGTGACGACAGGTGCAATTGGTACTTCTGGGACTTTCGGTTGATCTTTCGATGATCCATTTGAACCATCTGCCGCAATCACTGTACCACCAACGAGCGCACCACCGACAATCCATGGCAGTAAATTAGATGCAGTACTCCCACCACCTACAGCAATCGGTAGTAATTCCTCTAAGCCTGCTAACTCTTTAAAACCTGCGACACCATTTTGCCAATCTAGCAATAAGAAAGCACATTCAGTCCCTTCAAAAACGAGTGCTGTATTATTTCCTTCTGCATCCACTACAAAATAATTTTCAATAGCGAGTATTTCACCATCCTTCATTTTAATAATTAAATTATTACCATCTTGAATAATTTCAGCAACATCTTCACGAAGAATTTTTGTTTGAATAATCGATCCTTTTTCTAATTTAATTATATTAGAATCGATTTCCACCTTCTCCATTGTCGCCTTATCAATAACAATAATTTTTTGCATAATAAAAAGCCATTTTCTAATGTAACAGTCAGTAAACTATATTAACAGAGCGATATTTTTTGTACAATAAATCCATAGTGTTTTTAATTCTATTAATCAATCATTTTTTTGACTATTATTCAATCAACACAGTCTTTTAACCGCAGGATAAATTCATGTTGAAACGTTCGCTACTTTGTTTAAGCCTTGTTCTTGGTCTAAGTGCATGTTCATCTATACAACATAAAGCTACTTTCGAAAAACCAACCCATTTATTATTTATAGACAAAGAGATAAATTCACTACCTGTTCAAGTACAGCGTGATGAACGCCTTTGTGATGGTGATAAAGCAGACGATCAAAACTGCCCAATCAAGTTTTTTATTGATGATTTTAAAGCTGGTGAATTCTATATTCATAACACAACAACGTACTATTTAAAGCCAAATGAGTACACATTGACCGTCAAAAACTGTAAAGAAAATTGCGTTACTAATCACACTAAAATACAAATTGACGAAAAGTTACCATTAGTAACTTTGGTATTATCTATTGATGAAAATGGAAAACCATTCATTATCAACAAAAAATCATAGTATAAAATTCAACCCGAAATTCGTGATAAATTTCGGGTTGAATTTAGTGCAAAAAATCACATTAAACGAATAAAACATAGATTAAATTTATTCTATTTTTTTGAAAAAATAACTCCATTAAATCCAATTTTTCTATTACATAATATAAAAAATATATTAATAAAAAGAACCTAATATTTTTTAATAATATTAAATTTTTAATAAATGTGTTTATTTTCTACCAGATCAAAATGGATTTATTTAAGTAGTATAAATTTTGTTTCATAGAAATGATTCAAATGTATATATTTCACTGATTCCATGTATACTTTTCCACATCTCTTGTACTGTTTTATCTGCCTTATGCAACAAAACCGTGAACTTAGAACTCTCCTCAAAAAAAAACGTCGTGCATTAAACTCGACCATGCAAAAAAAAATTGAAGTGCAAATCCTGCATCAAATAATTCAACAACCAAAATTTTATCATGCAAAAAAAATCGGCATTTATTTACACGCATTTGGCGAAGTTCAAACCCAAAAGCTCATTGAGTACTGCTTTAAACAGGGTAAAAACGTTTTTCTACCGATGATTTGCAATATGAGTTTAAAACTTGTTTGGATTCAAATTACTCAACATCAATATCGAAGCAAGCGTTTTGCGATGCATCGTTTAGGCATGTTAGAGCCGATGAAAAGCCGTGGTTTTCATGTTTCCGCATTAGATTTTCTCATTTTACCTTTGCTGGCTTGCGATCAACTCGGTACCCGTATGGGTATGGGGGCAGGTTTTTATGACCGTACCCTTGCAACTGCGCCCAAGCGCCCTTATAGAGTAGGAATCGCCCATGACTTTCAACTTTTAAGTGAACCATTACAGCGAAATGCTTGGGATCAACCTTTAGATGTGTTGATTACACCATCAAAAGTCTATCGTTTTAGTCGGCATTCAAGTTTATTCAGGCTTTGAAGCCCTTCTAAATTTTAGATACTTGCGCTTTTTTATATTTTTTATTGAGCAAGGCCCTTGTAATTTTTAAAATACCCATCACTATAAAATTCATGGCAACAATGTTGTTACTCACTAGGAGTGCCCATGTCAGAAAATATTATGAATCAAGAAAATCTTGAGCAAAACGTTCCGAGTGTATTACCACTTTTAGCTTTGCGTGATGTTGTGGTTTATCCACATATGCAAATTGCACTCTTTGTCGGTCGTGAAAAATCGATCAATGCCGTTGATATCGCTCGCAACAGCGATAATCTCGTATTTGTAGTTGCACAAAAAGATTCTCTCACAGAAGAAATTGATCACGACAATTTATATCAATACGGTACTGTCGCTAAGATCGTCCAAGTCGTAAATCATGAAAATGATGAAAACTGTATTAAAGTGCTAATTGAAGGCTTACACCGTTCTAAGCTTGTAGAAATCATCGACAATGATGAATATTTATCGGCTGAACATGCGTTAAGCCCAATGAGTGTTGCAACAGTCGATTCAAACACTCAAGTATTACGTGTTGAAGAATTACGTGCTCTATTTGCACAATATGCTGAAACGAAACTACGTAATGCACGTGAGTTAATTGCGGCTGCAAACAAAATTGACGATCTTCTACAACTGTTATTCTTCGTTGCAACACGTGTACCGTTGAATATTGATGTAAAGCAAAAGTTCTTAGAACATGATCAGTTTGAAGAGCATTTACAAGAACTCATGAGCTATTTATTACAGCAGTCAGAAGAGCAACAAGTTGAACAAACTTTGCATGACTCTGTAAAACGTCAAATGGAAAAGAATCAGCGCGAATATTTCCTGAATGAAAAAATGAAGGTTATTCAGCGTGAACTTTCTGACATGAATGGCGGTGCAGAAGATGATGTTGCTGAAATTGAACGTCGTTTAGCAGAAGCTGATCTACCAGAACATGTGCGTAAAAAAGCTGAAGCGGAATTCCGTAAGTTAAAAGCAATGCAACCTGCATCAAGTGAAGCTGCTGTTGTCCGCAACTATATCGAAGCGATTTTAGATACGCCTTGGAATAAAGCGAGTAAAGTCAGCATTAACTTAGCAAAAGCTCAGGAAATTTTAGATACTGATCATTATGGCTTAGACGATGTAAAAGACCGTATTGTTGAATATCTCGCAGTACAGTCACGCGTGAAAAAACTCAAAGGTCCAATTCTTTGTTTAGTCGGTCCCCCAGGTGTTGGTAAAACGTCACTTGGTGAATCAGTTGCTAAAGCAACGGGGCGTGAATTCGTTCGTATGGCACTCGGTGGCGTACGTGATGAAGCGGAAATTCGTGGTCACCGTCGTACTTATATTGGTGCGATGCCAGGTAAAATTGTGCAATCATTGACTAAAGTAGGCGTAAAGAATCCTTTATTCTTACTCGATGAAATTGACAAAATGGCACAAGACTATCGTGGCGATCCAGCTTCTGCATTGCTTGAAGTGCTTGATCCATCACAAAATGATAAGTTCAGTGATCACTATTTAGATCTTGATCTTGACCTTTCAGAAGTGATGTTCATCTGTACTGCAAACAGCATGAATATTCCTGAAGCGTTGCTTGACCGTATGGAAGTGATTCGTCTACCGGGTTATACCGAAGATGAAAAAGTCAATATTGCAGAGCGTTACCTTGTTCCAAAAGCAATTAAGAACAATGGTTTACGTGCTAAAGAATTGACTGTTCACGAAGAAGCAATTCGTGACATCGTACAGCGTTATACCCGCGAAGCAGGTGTTCGTAGCCTTGAGCGTGAAGTGTCTAAAATTGCACGTAAAGTCGTGAAAGAAGCCGTGAGCAAGAAGTCTAAAAATCTTCAGCTTGAAGTAACCTCTGCTAATCTCCCAGAATATTTAGGTCCACACAAGTTTGACTTTGGTATGGCGGAAGAAGAAGCGCAAGTCGGTCGTGTTAATGGTTTGGCTTGGACATCTGTTGGTGGTGAGTTACTTACTATCGAAGTTGCAGCAGTCAAAGGTAAAGGTAAATTCATTACTACTGGTTCACTCGGTGATGTGATGAAAGAATCAATTACCGCAGCTATGACAGTTGTTCGTACTCGTGCAGATGAGCTTGGCATTGAAGCTTCGCGTTTTGAAGAAACTGATGTTCACGTCCATTTACCTGAAGGTGCTACACCGAAAGATGGTCCATCTGCAGGTTTAGCATTGACGACTGCACTTGTATCTGCGTTCACAGGCATCGCAATTCGCCCTGATATTGCAATGACAGGTGAAACAAGCCTTGGCGGTCGTGCGATGCGTATTGGTGGTTTGAAAGAGAAGCTACTCGCTGCACATCGTGGTGGTGTAAAACTCGTATTCATCCCACAAGAAAATGTCCGTGATTTAGCTGAAATTCCTGACAATGTGAAAGAAGGTTTGGAAATTAAAGCTGTGAAAAGTATCGATGAGATTCTGCCACTTGCTTTAGTTGAACAACCAACGCCATTGGTTAAAGCACCAATTGTGAAAACAACAGGTGAAAGCAAAGCTGCTCGTCATTAATTACTCAAGTAATTACATATAAAAAAGAGCGCTACGGCGCTCTTTTTTATACTTACTATCCCCATATTTCATTTCAACCTAATAAAAGCTCAAATCAGATTGTTAACCAAAAAAATGAAGATCAAAACCTCATTTTACCCTTGAAAAATACAACATGGACATCATATATAAATAAAGAAATTGTGGTTCATGATGATTTAACTCAAGACCAAAACTTACTTTTTAGTGGTTTCTATCAAATCTCCAGATAGATAGAAATCCGCATGCAGTCCTACTACCCCTCATGGACTGCATTTTTTTATCTATACTTTTTCTTTATAAAAATCCTCGTCAATACATCCCTTTTTAAATGAATTAATTCTTTGTGCCGCATCAATATCAACATGATGTTTCTCACTTTTCGTCCCCAATGTTACTTCTTTTATCTCATCATTTTTCTGCTCTTATTTCTATACAGCCTATTTTAGGCATATTTATTTTAACCTGAACGATTATCCATATAACGCTATACTTACCATTAAACTCTCATTATTTAATGCGTACTATGAAAATTCGTATTCTGACCATTGGTCAAAAAATGCCAGCTTGGGTACTTACAGGTTTTGAAGATTACTTCAAACGTATTCAACCTTTTGTTCAAACCCAAGTGATTGAGTTAGCTATGGCAAAGCGAGGAAAAAATGATTCAGAAGCCGATATTTTAAAATACCGAAATATTGAAGGTGACAGCATTTTGGCACAGCTCAAACAAAATGAAGTTCTCATTGCACTTGAAGTCGGTGGTCGTGAGTTCAGTACAGAAAAGTTAGCTGAAACCATGAAAAGTTGGATGCTTGAAGGTAACGATATCGCTCTTGCGATTGGTGGACCTGATGGTCACTCAGAAGCCGTTCGCAAAGCCGCGGCTTGGCATTGGTCACTCTCTAAACTCACCCTCCCACATCCAATGGTACGTGTGATGCTCATTGAACAACTGTATCGTGCAATGAGCATCAACAATAATCATCCTTACCACCGCGCAGGATAAAATTTGAGGCACGATAAGAGTTACTTCATTTCGAAAACAGTATGTTGAAGTTACTGAAAAACGTTCGACATTCAAGATCACTTTTTACAATGGGATAAACAGCGCAGTATGAAACTACAAACCTTGCCCGGCTTATTTATTTCTCATGGCTCACCCATGCTTGCGCTTAATCCTGAACAAGTCGGCCCTGCTTTAAACCGACTTGGTCTAAATTTGCCACAACCTCAAGCAATTGTAGTGATGTCAGCACATTGGGAAAGTAATGCTTTAGAAGTAAGTACAGGTGTACGCCCTGAAACATGGCATGATTTTCGTGGGTTTCCACCTGAACTCTATGAAATACGCTACCCTGCACCGGGCGACCCGCAACTTGCTGAAGAAATTTTGCATCTATTCTCTGAAGCACATATTTCTGCCCATGCTAATAGTACTCGCCCACGTGATCATGGCGTATGGATGCCTTTGTTGCACATGTATCCTCAAGCGGATATACCTGTGGTAGAAATTTCACTACCTATGAATATTTCTGCAAAAGAAATTTATAAGATTGGACAAACTTTAGCAGTATTACGTGAAAAGCAAATTTTATTGATGGGTTCAGGCAGTATTACGCATAATTTACGTGAACTTTCTTGGCAAGGTGAAAATGCCAATGTGCCTGAATGGGCATCAACTTTCCGTAATACCGTAGTGAGTAAGCTCCATCATCAAGATTTTGATGCTGTGCTCGATTGGAAGAATTTGCCTTTTATCGAACGTAATCATCCAACTTTAGAACATTTCACACCACTATTTTTTGCTATGGGTACAGGTCATCGTTTTAGTATTGTACATAGTAGTTTTAGTATGGGTTCACTTGGTATGGATATTTATCGCTTTGATTAATACACATATCCATTTATAGATAAAATATATCAATATAGTAACAAAAAATTATAAATGGATACATTTTGCTACCCAAAAAGCGCATATGTATCCATTTTTTTTTAAATAAATACGTTATCCTTCAAAATGTTATCCATAGCATGAACTGTTTATCCCATGAAATTAAAATATTTAGCAATTGCCCTTTTCCCTCTTGCTCTTGCCGCTTGTCAGTCAAATGGCATTCAAAAAACTGGAGATTCAACAGTGAGCGTTGTAGAACAACAAAATGTAAATAAAACATTAACTGCATATCAATGGAGCGCAAATACTGCAAATGCGCCTAAACCTTTAGTTTTAAATTTTGATGCTCAAGGTCGTTTAGCCATTTCAACCAGCTGTAATAATCTAATGGGTGGTTGGAAAGTAGAAAATAATCAGATTGTTTCAGGTAATTTAGCGGCAACACAAATGGCATGTGAAGCAAATGCAATGGCACAAGAAGGTGTTGCAGCAAACTTATTTAGTAACCGTAAAGCTCCGTTTACTTTAGATATGAGTAATCCTGATCAACCTAAACTGACCATTGTTACAACAAATGGTGAGAAGGTTGAATTTACAGGAACAATGACACCTGAAACAAAATATCAAAGTGAAGGCGAAACGATTTTCCTTGAAATTTCACCTGAAACAAAACAATGTACTGGCGTTGCTCCACAAACATGCTTACAAGTCAAAGAAATCAAATATGCTGAAAATGGTGTAAAAACCTATCAAGATAAAGATTGGACGTTATTTTATAACCACATTGAAGGTTTTGAGCACGATCCAAAAGCACATAAAATTATCCGTGTAAAACGTTATGAAATTAAAAACCCTGCTGCTGATCAATCTAAATATGCTTATGTATTTGATATGACTGTAATGAATGCAACTGTAAAATAAAATTTAAGCATAAAAAAACCGATGCATTTGCATCGGTTTTTTTAGTGATTCTAAGTTAAAACTTAAAATACACCTTGAGCAAGCATTGCATCAGCAACTTTTACGAAGCCTGCAATGTTCGCACCGTTTACGTAGTTTACAGTACCATCTTCTTCTGTACCGTATTTCACGCAGTTGCGGTGAATTTCTTTCATGATTGCATGAAGACGTTCATCAACTTCTTCAAATGTCCAACCCAAACGGATTGCATTTTGAGACATTTCAAGACCTGATGTTGCTACGCCACCAGCATTCGACGCTTTACCTGGTGCATAAAGAATTTTCGCTTCAACAAATTTTTCAACAGCATCAAGTGTAGAAGGCATGTTTGCACCTTCAGCTACACAAATAACGCCATTTGCAATAAGTGTTACAGCATCATCACCATTTAACTCATTTTGAGTTGCACATGGCAACGCGATGTCACATTTGATTCCCCAAGGGCATTTACCTTCAAGGTATTCAAAACCATGTTTAGACGCGAATTCTGAAATACGACCGCGCTTCACATTTTTAAGTTCCATCACTTCACATAAAAGCTCAGTGGTAAAACCATTTTTAACGTAAACCGTACCCGCAGAGTCAGATAAAGAAACAACTTTTGCACCTAAGTACATTGCTTTTTCAGCAGCATACTGTGCAACATTACCCGAACCTGAAATGGTTACAACTTTATCTTGGAAGCTTTCGCCACGAGCCTTAAGCATTTCCTCAGCGAAATACACAGTACCGTAACCTGTCGCTTCTGGGCGAGCCAATGACCCACCGAAAGTTAAGCCTTTACCTGTGAATACACACGCAGTATCGTTGCTTAATTTCTTCATCATACCGGCCATATAGCCAACTTCACGACCACCAACACCAATATCGCCCGCAGGAATATCAGTATTCGATCCCAAATGACGATATAACTCGATCATTAAAGCTTGGCAGAAACGCATGATTTCGCCTTCAGATTTACCTTTAGGATCAAAATCTGAACCGCCTTTACCGCCACCCATTGGCAGTGTGGTTAAAGCATTTTTAAATGTTTGTTCAAAACCTAAGAATTTAAGAATTGAAAGGTTCACTGATGGATGGAAACGCATTCCACCTTTAAATGGACCAATAGCCGAATTGTATTGTACACGGAACGCACGGTTCACATGCGTTTGACCTTTGTCATCAACCCATGAAACACGGAATTGAATTGCACGTTCAGGTTCAACAAGACGCTCAAGTAACCCGTGTTCAGCATATTGCGGGTTTTTTGCAATGAACGGCCATAAGCTCGTCATCACTTCTTCTACAGCTTGTAGAAATTCTGGTTGATGTGAATCACGTGTTTTAACGTAGTTTAGGAAGTCGTTAAGGCTGTTATATTTCAACGCTTAATCCTCAGCAGTTTGGTGGATCAAAATCGGTCAAAATTTCAATCGATGATGTATTTTGGCGCAAACAATGTAATATCTTTTGTAACCAATCGGCAATAGTTATTTTCAAATTCTTTAAAATTAATTTAATAACAAATAGTTATCTTTATTATAAAACATAATTAGGCAATCCTAAAAATTGATCTATATCAAGACTTAAAGAAAATTCATGCCATAAAAAGAGGCGACTTGTGCGCTCAAATTGTGCACACCGCAAATCCTGATTTTCATGCTAAAATTCACAATTCAATGATGTTATTTTTCAATTTAAGGCTCAAATTGAGCTGTTGTGGCTATACATGAATCTGCAAATCTCTCTCATTCAATCTATTGATGCTTTACTGCCTCAGACCCAATGTGGTCTATGTGGTCATCGTGATGGATGCCTTCCTTATGCCAAATCTATCACTGAAGGTGAAGATGCCAACAAATGTGTACCCGGTGGTCAACCTGTTGCCGATGCATTAGCAGAATTATTGAGCCGTCCAAAATTACAAGCAGAAGAAAGTGTTTGGGCTATACAAAGAGATGGTCGTCCACAGCGTATGAAAGCGGTCATTCGTGAAGATGAATGTATTGGTTGTACCAAGTGTATTAGTGCTTGCCCTGTCGATGCGATCATTGGCGCAGGTAAATTGATGCATACCATTCTCACGGATTTATGTACGGGTTGTGAGCTATGCATTCCACCCTGCCCTGTCGACTGTATTGATCTAATTGAAGATTTACAGGATTTACCGCAAGAATCTCAACGCATTGCTGAACAAACCGATTTACGTGAACGTTACTATGCGCATATCCAACGTGAGGAAAAACGTCGCATTCACCGTAAAGGCCCTGTCGTTCGTGCTGAAATTGATACCGAATTATTTGCACAATTTTCTGCACAAACAGACCAACTGCCTGAAATTCAAATCATTGAAAAATCAAATGAAATACCACCATCTATCGATGCAAAAACCACGATTGAATTGGCAAAAATTCGTACGCAAATTAAAAAACTTGAAAAACAACTTAGCGTCCGCCCCGATGCAAAAAAGCAAGAATTACTTGAATCACTCAACACACAATTGAGTCAGTTACAAGGAGTATGAAATGAGCGTTAAAAATATGACGCGAAAAGAGATTCAAATCTTTTTTGAACGTTTACGTGAACAACGCCCACACCCAGAAACTGAGCTCAATTTTTCCAATCCATTTGAATTATTGGTTGCGGTTACATTGTCTGCACAAGCCACCGATGTCAGTGTCAATAAAGCTACAGATAAACTCTTTCCTGTTGCCAATACGCCTGAAGCCATTTATGCATTGGGTGTCGATGGTTTAAAGGAATATATCAAAACCATTGGTTTGTATAATTCCAAAGCCGAAAATGTAATTAAAGCCTGTAAAATGCTGATAGAGTTGCATGGTAGTCAAGTACCACAAAACCGTGCTGATCTTGAGGCTTTACCAGGAGTTGGGCGTAAAACAGCAAATGTGGTACTTAATACCGCCTTTGGTCAACCAACGATGGCCGTTGATACGCATATTTTCCGTTTGGGTAATCGTACAGGGCTCGCTGTTGGTAAAAATGTACTTGAAGTTGAACAGCGTCTCATCAAAGTCATTCCAAAAGAATTTATACTCGACTCACATCATTGGCTGATTTTACACGGACGATATACCTGTATTGCTCGCAAACCGAAATGTGCAGAATGCATCGTATCTGATGTCTGCCATTGGCCTGATCGTTTTGAGTTCGGTGCACCACGAAATAAAGCGATCCTTACAAAGACAATTGAAGATGCAGTAAATCCCTAAGCCAAGAAATGATCTATATTTTATGAACATTGCGTTCAAAAATATCTCTCTTTTGTTAAAAATGATGCTGAAATTTAGCATCATTTTTTGATTCTGAATGGTTATTTTTGCTTATTATCTTTTTGTTGTTGCTCTAATCGTTCTTTTTCAACCAATTCTTTTTTCAACGTCGCCATACGTTCATGTTCTTTCGCCACACTAGGATGTACCTGATACTGTGCATTTTTACGAATTTCACGGCGCTGTGCGATTTCTTCTTTTTGCGTTTTACGTAGCAATTTAAAACTAAAAACAATCAGTCCCAAAATAACGATAACACTTAAAATGACGAGGGCAATTAATGCGATTTTCATTGGTGCTATATATTCCAACATAAAAAAAGAGACCTAATATGAATCAGGTCTCTTTTAAAGTCAAAATTTCCAAAAAGTCTGGCTGTAAATTAACCCTCAGGGCTAAAAGTCATCTAATTTTGGAATTATTTGTCTAAAATATTAAATAGTTCTGCTTGAACTTCATCAATGGCACGAAGACCATTCAATTTGTCATAAGTCGGTGCATTTTCACCTGAAGCCGCACGACTTTGGTAGAAACCAACCAATTGCTCAGTTTCAGTATGATATGAACCTAAGCGCTTACGAATTGTTTCTTCTAAATCATCAGGACGTTGAACTAAATCTTCGCCTGTCTCATCGTCTTTACCTTCCACTTTCGGTGGATTGTAAATTGTATGATAAATACGACCCGATGCAGCATGCTGACGACGACCCGATAAACGTTTTACAATTTCTTCATCAGGTACATCAATTTCAATCACGTGGTCAATGCTAATGCCTTCTTTTTCAAGTGCTTCAGCTTGCGGAATCGTACGTGGGAAACCATCGAAAATGCAACCATTTACGCAATCAGGCTGCGCAATACGCTCTTTCACTAAACCAATGATCAACTCATCAGACACTAAACCGCCAGACTCCATGACACTTTTAGCTTTAAGACCGAGTTCAGTACCTTCACGAATTGCAGCACGGAGCATATCACCGGTTGAAATTTGTGGGACATTGTAGCGCTTACAGATCAACTGAGCCTGAGTGCCTTTGCCAGCTCCAGGTGGTCCGAGTAAAATAATGCGCATAAAAAAACATCCTCATGTAAAACAAAGTGTATGACACTTTCAACCTACCAATAAGTTATCGGTAACATTCAAGCATCTAATTATATGAAAACCAAAAATAAATGTATTAATCCAGCAATAAATCCAGTGACACCACCTAGTACAATCAAAATCCATTCGTCTTCCTGAAATGCAGGACGTAATAAATTTTGAAACTCTTTCGGGGTTAACTCACTAATTCGATCTCGAAACATTTTAAAGATTTTCTGTGCACGGCTCGCATTAAAAGCTGGGTCGCTTACAGGTACCATGGTAATTTCTATAGAACGATCAATCAAGTCCGTCTTGAGTTTAGCATACTCACTTGGTCCTATTGACAACTGTAATGCAGTACGAATCAGCGGTGTTTCCATAATTACATTAACATGTCGTTTAATGATTCGACGGGTCTTATCTTTACGTGTTCCATACATCATTTCAGTCATGATTGATTTTAACGTAATTAAATCTTCCGTCACAACACTCGCAAAAACGTCGGAAACTTCTTCCTGACGCTTCATAAACGCGCCTTGAATATTATACGTACCAATACGAGGAATAACAGGTTTAATCCAAGGGAATTTACGATCTTTTTTAAGTTCAAAGAACTGTGGATAGCGTATGTAGTGTGGTTCTACAGGATTAAAGACCATCCAAATTGCAATCCAGTTCGTCAAGAAACCCCAAATTGCGGCAAAAAATGGTACTGTCCAATGCTGTGGTACAAATACATAAACAAACATTTGAATAATACCGAAGAAAATACCAATCAAGGCACTAATATGCCAAATAAAGTTAATTTCCTTTTGCCCGACTTTCAGAAACATACGTACCATGAGTTTGCGATCGCCTTCCATCTGGCGGACAATCATTTCTTTCATGTCAACAAGTGACTCGACGTTCATGGTCAGTTCAGTCACTAATCCTTTCAGAATTTCAGGCATCTGATTCTGTGCTTGTGCGTAAATTCTACGTTTCAGTGAATACGGTAAGTTTTCCCACAATACTGCATTACGATCAATCATTACCTCATCAATCAAATGCTCTAAATCACGTCCCACTTGCTCGCCAATGATCCGCGCCATGTCATCGGGTTCCATGGCATTTAGAAACTCATTGAGCGAACCAAGTTTGGACAGTGTGTTATCGGTGATGATGCCCGAAATTCGTCCTGCTTTTCGGGGGACAATTCCCTGCCACCCCACAGGCAATGGCCCAAGATGAAAACCCCAAAATTTAATCGGATAGAACACCATTTTCAGTGCCATCCACACGTGTGCCCAAGTCACAAATGCTGTCACAGGAACAATACTCAGTATTGCTAAATGATCAGGTCGATTAAAAAAGCCTTGCCACAAATCAATGACATATTCAAACATTCAAGCATCTCGTATTTATTTCTATGTGTGGTCGAATAATTTTAAAAACATTGAACTGATTTAAAAACCAACACTTAAAGTATAAGCAAACTGAATCTGTGGCTTAGTTTCAAAAACAATATCATCACCATTTTTCGACTCATCTCCCACACCAATACCTACACTAAATGTACTGATTCGTTCTTTACTCAATAATACATAGGAAAGATCAACGCCACCACCAACCTGTGTATCATCACGGTTTGCATTGACTTTCTTACTCTTCAAATGCCCAGCATAAACACCAAGATAATAGCCGTTTAAATCTGTACCTGTCATTACTACAGGCATACGAAAACCAAATTGTGTACCCACTTCATGGTCACCATTGATAAACGCACCCACTTTGGCATACCCAATACCATACGGATTGACCCATTCGCCATTCAGATGGGCAAGTTTCATGGTCATGCCTGCACCCGCATTCCAAGTAGAATACCCTTCAGACTTTAATTTAGGTTCAGGTAAGTAATCCTTAAACTCCGCATGTGTCAAACTTCCTACTGTCATTAACATGAGTAAGGGAACGATTTTTTTCATTATTTTCTCCATAGTCCCTATTTTTCCGGGCAAATCTAATCTAATTATCCTTAATTTTTTGACTTTAACAGAATTATTGCTTTGCTCATATACTGATGAGGGGAAAATTACTGTCTACAAGGTCAAATTAAGCTATAGTCAGCCAAGTCATCAATTGTATTTTTTTCAATTTTTAACGTTTAATCTATACATTCTAGGGTAAAATATTGCGCCTTGCCTATCCCCCATCAATCCGTTTTAAATAAGCCGACCACGTATGAAGCAGCAGTTTCCACTTAAAAATGTTCAGCAAGAAAAGCGTATTTTCCGCAGTCGAGTTTTTGTCTCTATTGGAATTGTGAGTTTTTTCTTGTTGCTGCTTGTGGCACGTTATGCATATCTTCAGGTTTTCCATCATCAAGAATTTACTGAAGCCTCAGATAAAAATCGAATTCGTTTGCAACCGACTGCCCCTGCGCGAGGTTATATTTATGACCGTAATGGGATTTTACTTGCAGACAATTATCCTGTATTTACCGCAACACTCAGTAAAGCAGATATTGAGGACATGGATGATACCGTAAAGCGTTTAACGCCTATTATCAATTTGACCGAAGATGATATCGATGGTTTTAATAGCCGTGTAAAAGCATCACGTAAAACTGAACGTGTCACGCTAAAACTCAATTTGACTGAACAAGATATTGCTCGTTTCAGTGAGGTGAAGTTTCAATTTCCAGGGGTGGAAATTGAAACTCAAATGACACGTTATTATCCACATGGTGAATTATTTGCCCATGTCATTGGATATGTCGGTCGTATCAACGATAAAGAATTAAAAAGTATTGATAAAGACAGTTACGCAGGTACAAATCTGATTGGTAAAATTGGCGTAGAAAAATCTTATGAAGATCTACTACATGGTTTTCCAGGGTATGAATCCATTGAAGCCGATGCACACGGTAATATCTTACGTCATCTCGGACGTAAAGAATCTACTCGTGGCAATGACTTATATCTTTCCCTTGATTACGGTCTACAGTCGATTGCGTCAGAACAACTCGCAGGACGTCGTGGTGCAATTGTTGCAATTGACCCACGTACAGGTGAAATTTTAGCCTTAGTTTCAAGTCCAAGTTTTAACCCAAATCTTTTTGTGACGGGTATTGGGCATGCAGACTATAGCGCTTTACGTGACAATCTAGATCAGCCTTTATATAACCGTGCTGTTCAAGGCTCTTACCCACCGGGTTCAACCATTAAACCAATGGAAGCCTTGGGCGGTATTCATTATAAAACTGTAGATTGGAATACCGCAATTTCAGATCCAGGTTATTTCCATTTACCAGGTGATTCACACAAGTTCCGTGACTGGAAAAAAACTGGGCATGGTAGTGTCAACATGCACAAATCTATTGTGATCTCCTGTGATACTTACTTCTATATTCTTGCTTATCAGCTTGGTATCGATCGTATGAATGATTGGATGCGTCAGTTTGGCTTTGGTGCTAAAACAGGCGTAGATTTACCGAGTGAAAGTGAAGGCTTATATCCGAGCCAAGAATGGAAAATGCGTACTCGTAAAACCAAGTGGCTCAAAGGTGAAACGATTTCAGTCAGTATTGGTCAAGGTGCATTTACTGCAACACCACTTCAGCTGGCAATGGCAACAGCTATTACAGCCAATCATGGTGCACATGTTACACCACATGTATTACGTGCAACCAAAGGCGCAAAAGAACACAAAATTATTAATGCGCCTACAGGGAAAATTAACTTTAGTGGCACAGATGCTGACTGGGTAAAAATGCGTGATGCAATGGTCGATGTGATTCAATCTGGTACTGGACGTGGTATTCGTACACCTATGTACCAAATTGCAGGAAAGACAGGAACAGCACAGGTTAAAAGTATTGCGCAAGGTAAACGCTATAATGAATCATTACTGACTGAACGTCAGCTCGATCACGGTCTTTTTGTTGGTTTTGCACCTGCGGAGAACCCTGAAATCGCAATTTCTGTCATTTGGGAAAATGGTAAACATGGTGGCTCAGCCGCACAACTTGCCCGCCCTATCTTTGATTATTGGTTATTAACTCGTAAGAAAAATCCACTCTTACCACAGAATCATCAAATCAGTGGCGGTCTAATGACTGCGGGAATTAAACCCGGTGAATTAGCAAGTGATGAAACAAATACATCAACCAATCCAAATACAGTAAATAGGTCTAAACCGGCTCAAAGTACAACACAAAATACTGTACAACAGCCCTCTCAAAATACAAACCATACAGCAAATCAAGCGGATATAACTGAATAGTGAAAAATCAATTACGCATTATTGGTGGTGAATGGAAGCGTCGTATGCTTCCTTTTGCGAGTGTTGACGGATTACGTCCTACCCCTGACAGAGTTCGTGAAACACTGTTCAATTGGTTAATGTGGGATATTCAAAATGCACAAGTACTCGACTTATGTACCGGTTCAGGTGCTTTAAGTTTTGAAGCTTTATCGCGTGGTGCAGCGCACGTCACAATGATTGAACCCAATTCAAATCAAGCCCAATTTTTAAAAGACAATATTCGTCTACTCAAAGCAGAAAACTGCCAACTCAAAGTGATGACTGCACAACAAGCATTAGTTGGGTTAAATACTCAGTTTGATGTAGTCTTTCTTGACCCGCCCTATGGTTTAAATTTATGGCAAGAGCTTGCTGAAAAGGCTGATCCTCTCATTAAAAATGAGGCTTATATTTATGTTGAAGCAGATTGTTATTTATCAAAATTAGTTTTACCGAGCAATTGGGTTCTTATGAAAGAAACCAAAGCAGGTGCAGTCCGTGCAGGGCTTTATCAAAAACAAGCTTAAAATAAGCGTATATTTACCCAATAAAATACACATCTTAAATGAGCATAAAAAAAGGAGTCCAATAAGGTCTCCTTTTTTTAATCTTGGCTTAGCTTAAGCAAGACCTTTCTCTTTTAACACTTGAAGCATCGTTGAGCCCAATTCTGCAGGACTACGTGTATATGCCATACCTGCTTTTTCAAATGCAGCAAATTTTTCGTCGGCAGTACCTTTACCACCTGAGATAATTGCACCCGCATGTCCCATACGCTTACCTTTCGGCGCAGTCACACCTGCAATATAACCAATCACAGGCTTCGTCACATCTGATTGAATATACTCTGCCGCTTCTTCTTCTGCAGTACCACCAATTTCACCAATCATAATGATTGCTTCTGTTTGTGGGTCTTCTTGGAACAATTTCAAACAATCAATTTGATTCATACCTGGAATTGGATCACCACCAATACCAATACACGTTGACTGACCTAAACCCAGTTTTGTTGTTTGTGCAACAGCTTCATAAGTTAATGTACCAGAACGTGAAATAATCCCAATTTTACCAGGTTGATGAATATGACCTGGCATAATACCAATTTTACATTCACCTGGTGTAATCACACCTGGACAATTTGGTCCCACTAGACGCACACCGTTACCGTAAGTTTCAAGGTAACGTTTTGCTTTTAGCATATCAATTGTGGGTACACCTTCAGTAATCACAACAATTAAACCCACACCAGAATCTACAGCTTCCACAATTGAATCCAATACAAATGGTGCTGGTACATAGATCACCGAAGCATCTGCTTGTGTCTCACGTACAGCTTCTTTCATGGTATTAAATACAGGTAAACCAATATGATTTTGACCACCTTTACCTGGTGTTACTCCTCCCACAACCTTTGTACCATAAGCTAAAGCTTGTTCAGAATGAAAAGTACCATTTTTACCTGTAAAGCCTTGTACCAATACTTTTGTGTTTTTATTAATTAATACGCTCATGATTGATACCCCTTAAGCTTTTACCGCAGCAACGATTTTTTCTGCAGCATCCGATAGACCACTCGCAGAAGTTAATTTCAAACCTGATTCATCAAGGATTTTTGCACCTAGCTCAGCATTATTCCCTTCCAAGCGAACAACAACAGGTACAGTTACATTGACTTCCTGAATCGCTGCAATAATTGCCTCAGCAATCATGTCACAACGTACAATTCCACCAAAAATATTAATCAATACACCTTTTACAGACGTATCAGACAAAATAATTTTAAATGCTTCAATCACACGCTCTTTGGTTGCACCACCACCGACATCAAGAAAGTTTGCAGGCTGACCACCGTACAATTTAATAATATCCATGGTTGCCATTGCAAGACCAGCACCATTAACCATACAACCAATATTACCTTCTAGTGCAACATAGTTCAGATCAAATTCAGAGGCTTTCAATTCACGCTCATTTTCCTGTGACTTATCACGCATTGCTGCGATTTCAGGTAAACGATACAGAGCATTAGAATCAATACCAACTTTTGCATCGACACAAAGAATGTCGCCATTTTCACGTACAGACAATGGATTAATTTCAAATAATGCAAAATCATTTTCAATAAATGCTTTATATGCACCTGACATGATTGTCACAAATTGAGCAATTTGTTTGTCTTTTAAGCCCAATTGGAATGCTACATCACGTGCTTGAAAAGGAAGTAAACCAACTAATGGATCAACTTCAACTTTAATAATTTTTTCAGGAGTTTCTTCGGCAACTTTTTCGATTTCCACGCCACCTTCAGTTGATGCCATAAAGGTCACACGACGGCTAGAACGATCTACCACAGCCCCTAAATACAACTCACGTTCTACGGGATAAACATCTTCACAGACCAAAATACTATTTACAGGCTGCCCATTAGCATCTGTTTGATACGTCACTAAACGCGTACCCAATAGATTTTTTGCATATTCAGCGGCTTCATCGGCAGATTTTACAACTTTTACACCACCAGCCTTACCACGACCACCCGCATGTACTTGCGCTTTCATCACCGCAAATTTGCCACCAATTTGGTTAAATGCAGAAGCAGCTTCTTCAGGTGTTGTAATCAAAATACCTTCTTGAACAGGCATACCATATTTTTTTAACAGCGCTTTGGCTTGATACTCATGTAAATTCATTTTTTACCTTTTACTACTTTTCACGTTGTTATTACTCATCACTCATTGGTCTTCCATCACACCAAATCACGACAATTATTAAAATTAGTTCTTATACTTTTAGATGATTGTTCAAATAATTACAACCATCATTATAAAAAAGAGCGGCCTAAACCGCTCTCTTTTTATCTTATTTACGCTTACGCTGAATAGCGTGAATTGCACGACCATCAACAGCTAGAGCCGCTTCGTGAACCACTTCAGAATACGTCGGATGACCAAATGTCATTAATTGTAAGTCTTCTACAGAAGATACAAACTCAAGTGCGATCATTCCTTGGTGAACGATATCAGAAGCACCAGGACCAATCACATGCATACCTAAAAGACGGTCAGTCTGTTCATCTGCAACGAATTTTACAAAACCAGCAGATTCACCAGCAGCTAAAGCACGACCATTCACCGCAAATGGGAATTGACCTGTTTTAACAGTATGACCTTTTTCTTTTGCTTGCTCTTCTGTCAAACCAACCCAAGCCGCTTCAGGATGTGTATAGATCACTGAAATGATTGTGTCATAGTTCACTTGCGCAGCATGACCGTGAATACGCTCAACCGCCATTACGCCTTCTTCCATTGCTTTATGCGCAAGCATTGGACCACGTACCAAGTCACCAATCGCATAAACACCTTCAACAGATGTTAAGCATTGATCATTCACATCAACTAAACCACGTTCAGTCAATTTAATGCCAGAATCTGCAGCCAATAAACCTTCTGCATAAGCTTTACGACCCACACAAACAATCAATTTATCGAAAGTTTGAGTTTTGTCTTCGCCTGCATGGTTAAATTGAACAGTCACTTCACGACCGTTAATTTCAGTACCTGCAACTTTTGCATTCAAACGAATATCAAGACCTTGTTTAGTCAAGATTTTTTGATATTCTTTTGCAAGTGCTTTGTCAGCCATTGGCAAGAATGAATCTGTTGCTTCAAATACAACAACTTCAGAACCAAGACGACGCCATACCGAACCAAGTTCAAGACCAATTACACCTGCACCAATCACACCAAGGCGTTTAGGTACTTCAAGGAACTCTAAAGCACCCGTAGAATCAACAATTAAATCTTCATCAACTGAAGCTACAGGAATATTTACAGGAATCGAACCTGATGCAAGAATTACATACTTAGGTTCTAGAACTTGTACAGCACCTTCATCAAGTGGAGTGAATTCTACTTTTTTACCTGCAAGTAATTTACCCGTACCTTGTAGCCACTCAATCCCATTACCTTTAAGTAATTGAGCAACACCACCAGTCAATTGATCTACAACTTTATCTTTACGTGCAATGATTTTTGCAAGATCAAACTTCACTTCACCTGTTGTAATACCATGATCATCAAGGTGATGAACTGTATCTTCATAACGGTGAGAAGAATCAAGCAATGCTTTAGACGGAATACAACCCACGTTTAAGCATGTACCACCTAAAGATGGCTTACCTTTATGTACACGTTTTTCAATACACGCAACTTTAAAACCAAGCTGAGCCGCACGAATGGCTGCTTCATAACCACCTGGTCCACCACCAATTACAACTAAATCAAATTGAGACATTTGTATCTCCAAACAATCCCCCTTAAATCCCCCTTTGATAAAGGGGGCAGATTCCCCTCTTTGATAAAGAGGGGTTAGGGGAGATTTATGCTGAATAAATTAAAGATCAAGGATAAGACGAGCAGGCTCTTCTAACAATTCTTTGATTGCTACAAGGAAACCTACAGCTTCTTTACCATCGATTAAACGGTGATCATAAGACAATGCCAAGTACATCATTGGCAAAATTTCAACTTGACCATTTACAGCCATTGGACGTTCTTGGATTTTATGCATACCCAAAATCGCAGTTTGTGGCGTGTTTAAAATAGGTGTTGAAAGCAATGAACCGAAAGTACCACCATTAGTGATGGTGAATGTACCACCAGTCATATCTTCGATGCCTAACTTACCGTCACGTGCTTTAGCAGCATATGCACGGATACCGTTTTCAACTTCAGCATAGTTCATGCGATCAGTATCACGAAGTACAGGAACAACCAAGCCACGCTCAGAAGAAACAGCCACACCGATGTCATAGAAACCGTGATAAACGATATCTTCACCATCAATTGAAGCGTTTACAGCTGGGTAACGCTTAAGTGCTTCAGTTGCAGCTTTAACGAAGAATGACATGAAGCCAAGACGCGCACCATGACGCTTCTCAAATGCATCTTTAAACTGCGCACGCATGTCCATGATAGGTTTCATGTTCACTTCGTTGAACGTTGTCAACATTGCTGTGTTTTGCGTAGCAGCAAGAAGACGTTCAGCAACACGTTTACGAAGACGAGTCATAGGAACACGTTTTTCGATACGTTCGCCTACAGCAACACTTAATGGTGTTGCAGCAACAGCTGCTGGTTTAGTTTGATGATTTGCAACATCTTCTTTCGTGATACGACCACCACGACCAGTACCATCAACATCAGATGCAGCAATACCTGTTTCAGACAATGCTTTACGTACAGCAGGTGCTTGATCAGCAACTTGAGTACGCTCAACCACAGGTGCTGCACCCGCCTCTGTTACAGCAGCAGCTTGTTCAACTTGCGCTTCAGATTGAACTGCTTCAGTTGCAGCTGCGCCAGAAACAGCACCTTCTTCAAATTGAGCAATCACTTCGCTTGATAAAACAGTATCGCCTTCATTTTTAATAATGACAGAGATTGTACCGTCAGCAGGAGCAACAACTTCCAAAACAACTTTATCTGTTTCGATATCGCAGATCACTTCGTCACGTGCAACAGCTTCACCCGGTTGTTTGTGCCAAGTTGCAATTGTTCCGTCAGCAACTGATTCTGGAAATACCGGTGCTTTAATTTCGGTTGCCATTATTTAGATTCTCCTGATTGATCAGCTACGATCGCTAATGCGTCTTGTACCAGCTGAGCTTGTTGTTTTGCATGCAAGTAAGGTGAGCCACATGCAGGTGCAGCAGAAGCTTCACGACCTGCATAGCTAATTTTAATATGTTGACCAGAAGCCATTACGCCTTCATATAAACGAGGAGCAATGAATAACCATGCGCCTTGATTCTTCGGCTCTTCTTGACACCATACCAACTCTTTGATGTTTGGATAAGATTCAAGAACTTCCGCAAGACGTTGTTCTGGGTACGGGTACAATTGTTCAACACGTACAATTGCAATGTTAAGATTTTGCTCACGACGTTTTTCAAGTAAATCGTAATAAACCTTTCCACCACAAAGTACAAGACGAGTTACGTCTGCTTTATTGATTTGATCCACTTCATCAATCACAGTTTGGAATGTACCATTTGCAAGTTCATCTAAAGTTGATGTCGCAAGCTTGTGACGAAGCAATGACTTCGGTGAAGTCACGATCATTGGTTTACGAATTGGACGAAGTGCTTGACGACGCATTGCATGATAAATCTGTGCAGGTGTAGTCGGCGTGATCACTTGCATGTTTTCTTCAGCACACAACTGAAGGAAACGCTCAAGACGTGCAGATGAATGCTCTGGACCTTGACCTTCAAAACCATGTGGAAGAAGAAGTGTTAAACCACACACACGTTCCCACTTCGTTTCACCTGATGAAATGAACTGATCGATCACAACCTGTGCACAGTTTGCAAAGTCACCGAACTGAGCTTCCCAAATTACCAAGCTTTTTGGCAATGTAGTCGCATAACCATATTCAAATGCCAATACTGCCATTTCTGACAACAAGGAGTCATAAATTGCAGTACGTGGTTGGTTTTCTTTCAAGTTACATAATGGAATATAAACTGAACCATCTGCTTGGTTATGAAGTTTCGCATGACGGTGTGAGAATGTACCACGACCTACGTCTTCACCTGTTAAACGAACCAAGTAACCATCATCAAGAATTGATGCATAAGCTAAAACTTCTGCAGCACCCCAGTTTAATGGCATTTCGCCTGTCTGCATTTTCAGACGATCATCAATTACTTTAGAAACCTGACGTTGCATCACGAAGCCTTCAGGCAACTCACGCATTTTACGACCAAGTTCTTTTAAGCGTTCGATTGGGAATGTTGTATCCCATTTGTCTGTATATTCATGACCCAAATATGGTGTCCAATCGACAAACATTTTTTCGTTTGGTTCAAGAACAAGTGCATTGGCAACATGACGACCTGCTTCAAGGTCTTCACGGTATTGCTCAACCATTGCATCAGCAGCAGCACGATCAAGTACATTTTGCTGAACCAATTGGTCTGCATATAATGTACGTGTAGTCGCTTTTTTACTGATGACTTGATACATCATTGGCTGTGTTGCAGCAGGTTCATCAGCTTCGTTGTGACCACGACGACGGTAGCAGAACATGTCAATCACAACGTCTTTACGGAATGTATGACGGAAATCATGTGCAAGTTGAGCAACAAACAATACAGATTCAGGATCATCACCATTCACATGGAAAATTGGCGCCTGAATCATTTTTGCAATGTCAGTACAGTATTCTGTAGAGCGTGCATCACGTGGATCAGATGTTGTAAAACCAACTTGGTTGTTCACAACAATATGAACTGTACCACCGACTGTGTAACCACGAGTCTGTGACATCTGGAATGTTTCTTGGTTTACGCCTTGACCTGCAAATGCTGCATCACCATGAACGATGACTGGCAATACGTCATCACCACCAATATCTTTACGACGTACTTGACGTGCGCGTACCGAACCTTCTACAACAGGTCCAACGATTTCAAGATGCGATGGATTAAATGCCAATGCCAAGTGAACTTCGCCACCTGGAGTCATCACGTTAGATGAGAAACCTTGATGGTACTTAACGTCACCAGAACCTTTTTTATGAATTGATTTACCTTCAAATTCACCAAAAAGATCTGCTGGGTTTTTACCCATAATATTAACAAGAAGGTTTAGACGACCACGGTGTGGCATCCCAATCACAACTTCTTTACAACCTACAGAACCTGCACGTTGAATTAGTTCATTCACCATAGGAATGAAAGATTCACCACCTTCCACACCAAAGCGTTTTGCACCAACGTATTTATTACCAAGGAATTTTTCAAGACCTTCAGCAGCAGTCAAACGTTCAAGTACATGCTTTTTCTGATCTGCTGAAAAACCAAATTGACCACGTGCACTTTCTAAGCGCTGCTGAATCCAACGTTTTTCTTTAGTATCAACAATATGCATATACTCAACACCAACAGAAGCACAATATGTTGCCTCCATTGCGTTAACCATTTCACCTAACGTTGCTTCAGCTTTACCAATCGCAAGATTACCTGCATTAAATACAGTATCAAGATCAGATTTAGTTAAACCGTGTGTTGCAAGATCAAGATCAGGTACATCTTCACGTTTCGCAAGACCTAATGGATCAAGTTTTGCTTTTTGATGCCCACGGTTACGATAAGCCGCAATAAGTTGCAAAACACCAATCTGACGACGTTCATGTTCAGTACTGACTTCGCTCTGAACAACAGGTTGAACACGATTTGAATTTCGACCTAATAATAAGAACTGTTCACGGATATTTCCGTGAGGCTGATCACCTTTTGGAAATTTATCAAAGTATTCTCTCCAGTCATCACCAACAGATGTTGGAGAAGCTAGATATTGTTCGTAAAGCTCTTCAATATACGCTGCACTATCAGCTGAAAGTTCAGTGTCAAGACGCAATGCGTCAGCAACTTCTTGCATTTGTGGACCCATTTTCCTATTGCAAAAACATTACAGGATGCTCTTTTTAAGCACACCCATGATTGATCATGCCAAATTGGTAAATTGACATTCACCCTTTTTGATTTCAATCATCAAAAAGAATTTTATGCATTGAAACTTTTCAATGCATTCAATGAATCATAACGCCTTCATTGGCATCATCACTCATTTTCCATACTCGATTAAATCGAGCAATTTTTTTTGCAAATCGGCTTAGAAAAATAAAATCATCGATTTAACTTTTCTAAAACAACTTTAAAACTATTTATAAACGCTTCAAATGACTTTATGTGTTGATAAAATGTACATTTTTCCCGTTCGATTTTGATAAATAGAGCAATTTGTTAAATGCTAACATGAACTCCATGTTGAATTGATTTTTTTGACACATACCACCTATAACACAGCGAAATACATGTACCAAAATATAGTTTAGCATATGACGTCATTTCTTCAACTTTCAAGTCTGATCTTGAAAAAACCAATAAAATTACATATAAAAAAAGGGGCGCACACCTTTTCGGCGTGCGCCCCTTCTCAGATATTAACCTGCTTGATCAAGCAACATGCTACGGATGTGACCGATCGCTTTTGTTGGGTTTAGACCTTTAGGGCAAACTGATACACAGTTCATAATACCTTTACAACGGAACAACGAGAACGGGTCGTCAAGACGAGATAAACGATCTTGAGTTGCTGTATCACGTGAATCGATAATAAAACGGTATGCATTTAACAATGCAGACGGACCTAAGAATTTATCAGGATTCCACCAGAATGATGGACATGATGTTGAACAACATGCACAAAGAATACACTCATACAAACCATCTAAATGCTCACGATCTTCTGGAGACTGTAAACGCTCTTTAGGTGGCGCAGGTTGATTATTGATTAGGAATGGTTGAATTTTGTCATACTGATCGTAGAACTGATTCATATCCACAACTAAATCTTTAACCACTGGCAAACCTGGAAGTGGACGAATCACGATTTTTTCTGGTAAATCGTTTAAGTTCACTAAACAAGCAAGACCATTTTTACCGTTAATATTTACACCATCAGAACCACAGATTCCTTCACGGCATGAACGACGGAAAGTCAAAGATTCGTCTTCCACTTTTAAAGCAAGAAGTGCATCAAGCAACATACGGTGCTTATCAGTCAATTCAAGTTTAAAAGTTTGCATGTACGGTGCTTTATCCTTATCAGGATCATAGCGGTAGATTTCGAATGTACGTGTACCTCTACTCATCTTATTTCTCCCAATTAGAATGTACGTGGTTTAGGTGGAATTGGATCAACTTTTAATGGCTTATAGCGTACAGGCTTGTACTCTAAATGATTATCAGAAGAGAACCACAATGTATGCTTCATCCACTCATCATCACGGCGACCATATGGATAATCTGCATGATCTGGAGACAATTCGTAATCTACAACTGTATGTGCACCACGACATTCTTTACGAGCAGCAGCTGAAATCAACGTTGCTTTTGCCACTTCGTAAATATTTTCAACTTCTAATGCTTCAATACGTGCAGTATTGAATACTTTAGATTTGTCTTTTAAGTGAATGTTACGTACACGCGGTTCGATCGCAAGAATTTGCTTCACACCCTCGTCAAGTAATGCTTGAGTACGGAATACACCTGCATGATCTTGAACGATATCACGAATTGCATCAGCAACTTCTTGTGCATTTTCACCTGAAGTAGAGTCATCAAGATGAGCAATACGTTTCATAGTGTTCTCAAGAACAGTTGTTGGCAGTGGTGTGTATTCATCACCGTGGTGTTTAGTCACGTAATCGATGATGTGTTCACCAGCAGCTTTACCAAATACAACCAAATCAAGGAGTGAGTTTGTACCTAAACGGTTTGCACCATGTACAGATACGCAAGAACATTCACCAATTGCATAGAAACCTTTTACAGGTTTAACGAAGTTACGTTCGCCACCATTGTGTGAATACACGCCTGTTTCTTTATTGTAATTTGCATCAAATGCTTGAGTTTCAGCACCTTCAGGAAGCACAACCTGACCATGAATATTCGTTGGAATACCACCCATTTGGTAATGGATTGTTGGTACCACAGGAATAGCCACTTTCGTAATATCTACGTTTGCAAATTTCTTACCAATCTCAAATACAGATGGAAGACGTTTCATAATCGTATCAGCACCCAAGTGAGTCATATCAAGTAAGATATAATCACCTTTAGGACCACAACCACGACCTTCTTTGATTTCTTGGTCCATTGAACGAGATACGAAGTCACGTGGTGCCAAATCTTTTAACGTAGGTGCATAGCGTTCCATAAACGGTTCGCCATCTTTGTTACGAAGGATTGCGCCTTCGCCACGACAGCCTTCTGTCAACAATACGCCTGAACCTGCCACACCTGTTGGGTGGAACTGCCAGAATTCCATATCTTGTAATGGAATACCTGCACGAGCGGCCATACCAAGACCATCACCCGTATTGATATACGCATTGGTTGATGCACGGTAAACACGACCCGCGCCACCAGTTGCAAACAATGTTGCTTTACCTTGGAATACTGCAATTTTACCCGTTTCTTGGTCGATTGCCGTTACGCCAAGCACATCGCCTGCCTCGTTACGAATAAGATCAAGAGCGATCCATTCTACGAAGAATTGTGTACCCATTTTCACGTTGCTTTGATAAAGCGTATGAAGAAGTGCGTGACCTGTACGGTCAGCAGCAGCACATGCACGCGGAACTGGCTTTTCACCATAGTTAGCAGCATGACCACCGAAAGGACGCTGATAAATTGTACCATCAGCATTACGGTCAAATGGCATACCCATGTGTTCAAGTTCATAAACAACTTGAGGTGCTTCACGCGTCATGAACTCGATCGCGTCTTGGTCGCCTAACCAATCTGAACCTTTAACCGTGTCATAGAAATGGTAGTGCCAATTATCTTCTTGCATATTACCAAGAGATGCACCAATACCACCCTGTGCTGCCACAGTATGAGAACGTGTTGGGAATACTTTAGTCAGTACAGCAACTTTCAAACCAGCTTGAGCAAGTTGGTAAGAAGCACGCATACCCGAACCACCACCACCTACGATGACTGCATCGAAAGTTTCATGTGGAATATTTGTGTAATCTTCTTTAGGGGTTATAGCGCCCATGATTATTTCCTATCAATTCGCCCAAAAAATCTGGATCGCCCAAATTGCATATGCAAATACAGCAAGAATCACTGCTGTAGTAAGTACAAGGCGTAAGCCTGATGCTGAAGGACCCATTGAACGAGTCGTTACATAATCAGTGAATACTTGCCACATACCAATCCAAGCATGCGCAACAAGAGATAAGACTGACAATAAAGATAAAATCTTCATTGGCGTCGTCATCATAAAGCCATGCCACTGTTCATAGCCGAAACCACTATTGCATAGGACCCAACCTAAAATCACAACAGTATAAACAGCAAGTACAACAGCACTTACGCGCTGGATATACCAGTCACGAGAGCCTGAACCCGTTAAACCTGTAGCACTTTTCATTAGAGAACAATCCATACAAATGATGCGATAACAGCGATCACAGCCAAGATTAATGCGATAGTAGCTGCCAAGCGACCGCTCTCTAGTTCTTCTGCAAAACCAAGATCAGCAAACAAGTGTTTAATACCCATAATGAAATGGAATAGTAAACCGGCTACAAACACCCATACGATGAAACGCACAATGAAGCCACCAAAGATTGCCTGAACTTGCGCAAAACCTTCTGGAGAAGACAAAGACTTGTCTAATAGCCACAAAAGTACCGGTACGAGTAAAAATACGATAACACCTGAAAGACGGTGTAGAATTGATGCAATAGCCACAGGGGATTTTAAGTTTACGTCTAAAACTTGACCCATGGACAAATTGACAGGTCTGTTGCTTTTCACAGCGGGCATCCTGTAAGTAAAAACTCCATCCGGAGTTTGTTGGAATTAATTCGAAGGAAAGCTAGCATATTGTCAGACAAATGATCTTGCCTGAACTTTTAAACGACACTGAATTATAAGACTTGAATTATCAAAATACAAACAATGCTCTTTAGCATTTCAGTGAAAAAATCATCAAATAAGAATCATTTACAACATTCGACTCTTTCAAACATTATAATCATATTCTTAACACAACTCTATTTATTTGTTTTTTATTACTTTATATCAAATTACACGAAATAAAATAATCAATTTAATATTTGAAATAATATGCATTAAATTTAGACTAAAGCACAACATAACGGACATGATTGTCCATCAATATTTTAAATATGAATATTGCTTATCAATATAGCTTCTACTGCTTAAAACAAATGCAACTATTTTCTTTAACTATATAGCACCATTATTTTATTTTAAAATAACGAATATCAATTTTACATTATTTAACTTTAGTCTTTATTTTAGAATGAAACACTTAGCAAAAATTATTGATCTAATTCACAACTAAATTTGTAATATCAAGTACTTTATTTATACTAAGGACTCTCTTTCTTGCGCACCTATTGTTTTATTTTTAATCAATATTTTAATTATTATTGCTATTTTTTAATCAAATAGGCATTAAAATGAAAACAAATATTTCAATATCTTGGATGATTATTTTTCATTCTGTTGTCATTACATAATATTGGTAAGCAATGAAATATATATAGTTTTAGCTGTTTTTATTTTCCAATAAAATTTTACAATTAAGCTGTAGTATTGGTAAAAACTGTCATTTAGCTATGCGCTATTGTAATTATTTTTCTGCACCTCTTGTTCAAATTACCTTATTATACTGACCGAAGCGAAAATGCTGAATCCAATTTACTTCGATTTTTTTAACTAAGCCTCTGTGCGATCGTTACTTTTCATCCATAAGTATAATTGACAAAATTTCAGTACTCACTAAGCTTATAGCAATTTTTGATCCATTCAGTCTGTGCATTAGAAAATGATAAACAGATTGGATAAAACATTCACCAGGACAGGAGATCTATTGAATGTCTGAAGCAACTGGCAAAAAAGCCGTATTACAACTTGATGGCAAAGCAATTGAATTACCAATTTACAGTGGTACATTGGGCCCAGATGTAATCGACGTTAAAGATGTGTTGGCCGCAGGTCACTTTACTTTTGATCCTGGTTTTATGGCGACAGCTGCATGTGAATCTAAAATCACATTCATCGATGGCAACGCAGGTGTTCTTTTACACCGTGGCTACCCGATTGCTCAGTTGGCGACTCAAGCAGACTATTTAGAAACTTGCTATTTACTTTTAAATGGCGAACTTCCTACTGCTGAACAAAAAGTTGAATTTGACGCTAAAGTACGTAACCACACTATGGTTCACGACCAAGTTAGCCGTTTCTTCAATGGTTTCCGTCGTGATGCTCACCCAATGGCGGTGATGTGTGGTGTTGTTGGTGCATTATCTGCGTTCTATCACAACGGTTTTGACGTTGAAAATGTTGATCACCGTGAAATCACTGCAATCCGCTTGGTTGCTAAGATTCCTACGCTAGCTGCTTGGACTTACAAATATACAATCGGTCAACCGTTTGTTTACCCACGTAACGACTTAAGCTACGCAGAAAACTTCTTGTATATGATGTTTGCTACTCCAGCAGATCGCGATTACAAAGTTGACCCTATTCTTGCTAAAGCAATGGATCGTATCTTTACACTTCATGCTGACCACGAACAAAATGCATCGACGTCTACAGTACGTTTAGCTGGTTCTACTGGCGCTAACCCATATGCATGTATCGCTGCGGGTATTGCTGCACTTTGGGGACCTGCTCATGGTGGCGCGAACGAAGCTGTTCTTAAAATGCTTGATGAAATCGGCACGAAAGAAAACGTTGCTGACTTCATGGAAAAAGTAAAAACTAAAGAAGTTAAACTTATGGGCTTCGGTCACCGAGTTTATAAAAACTTCGATCCACGTGCGAAAGTAATGAAAGAAACTTGTGACGAAGTGCTAACTGCACTTGGTATCAACGATCCACAGCTTGAACTTGCTATGGAACTTGAACGCATTGCACTTTCTGACGAATACTTCATCAAACGTAATTTATACCCTAACGTAGACTTCTACTCAGGTATCATCCTTAAAGCGATTGGTATCCCGACTGCAATGTTTACTGTAATCTTCGCGCTTGCACGTACTGTTGGTTGGATCAGCCATTGGTTAGAAATGCACAGCACAGCTTACAAAATTGGCCGTCCTCGTCAGCTTTATACGGGTGAAACTCAACGCGATATCCAACGTTAATTCGTTACGCGTTTAGACTGAACAAGAAACCACCCTTTTGGGTGGTTTTTTTATGCTAAGTTAAAAATATAATTTAAATACAATTAAGTGTAAAACCATGAATCCGATGATTGCTCAACAACGTTTGAATGACTTAAGAACACAGATGCAACAGCACGATCTTGACGCCTTTATTGCAATGAGTGCAGATCCGCACATGTCCGAGTATTTACCTGAGTATTGGCAAGTTCGACTGTGGCTCACAGGTTTCACTGGCTCGGTAGGCATAGTGGTGGTCACGCAAGATTTTGCAGGGCTTTGGGTCGATGGTCGTTATTGGGTGCAAGCAGAGCAACAACTTGAAAATACAGGTTTTGTTTTACAAAAACAAACCACTGAGCCAGCATCGACACATCTAGCTTGGCTCGCTCAAAACCTGCCTCTACATGCCACGATTTCAGTCAATGGACAAACGCTTTCTGTACAACAATTTGAAGCACTCAATCAAATTGCTCAACAACACCAATTTACAATTCAAACCCCTTTTGACATCATCAATGAAATTTGGACAGACCGACCTGCTTTACCCCAAGAGGTAGTTTGGCAAATGGCGAATGGCTTAAATGCACAAACACGTTTAGAAAAACTATCGCTCATTCGCTCAACATTAAATACAAAAAATGCATCAGCGCACTTCATTTCAGCACTTGATGATATTGCGTGGATTCTCAACTGTCGTGGACAAGATGTAGAATATAATCCTGTTTTTCTTGCACATTTATTTATAGATACATCACGTACGGTTCTTTTTATTGATGATATAAAACTCTCCAAGGAACTACACCAACTTTTAACACAAGATCAAATTACAGTTTTACCTTATACACAGACCGAATTTTTTTTAAGCCAACTTTCACAACAACATGTCTTAATTGATCCTGCGAAAGTATCTATTTTACATACACAAAGCATTCAAAAAAATAATCAGCTTGTGCAGGATATCAATCCTAGTACTTTATTTAAATCACGCAAACATGCTACTGAAATTACACACATTCGCAATGCTATGACTAAAGATGGCGTTGCGCTGAGTCATTTTTTTTATTGGTTAGAAACCGCTCTCACACAAAATCACCCCATCAATGAACTGACCATTGATGAAAAAATTACTGCCTTTCGTGCAGAACAAGTTGGTTTTATCGGTTTAAGTTTTTCAACCATTGCAGGCTTCAATGCCAATGGTGCTTTGCCACACTACCGTGCAACTAAAGACAGTTATAGTCAAATTCAAGGTGATGGTTTATTACTCATTGATTCAGGTGCGCAATATCATGATGGGACAACAGATATTACCCGAGTTATTCCAATTGGTACGCCAAGCACCGAGCAAAAACGTGATTATACTCTTGTTTTAAAATGCCATATTGCACTTGCACAAACGGTATTCCCTGAAGGTATAGCTTCACCTTTACTTGATGCCATTACACGCCAAACCTTATGGAAATATGGACTTGATTATCGTCATGGAACAGGTCACGGTGTCGGCTTTGCTCTGAATGTACATGAAGGACCACAAGTTATTTCATACTATGCACCCACCCTACCACAAACAAAAATGCGTGAAGGTATGATCACATCCAATGAGCCAGGCTTATATCACGAAGGAAAATATGGTATCCGAATTGAAAACTTAGTGGTCAATCAAGCTAAAAAGTTTACAAACTCAACCTATGGAGAATTTTTAGAATTTGAAACTTTGACCCTTTGCCCGATCAATCAAAGCTGTATTGCTTTAGAGTTGATGACTGAAAGCGAGATAACTTGGTTGAATGAATATCATCAAACTGTTCGTGAACGATTAGCTCCTCATCTACAAGGTAAAGTGCTTAATTGGTTAATTGAAAATACTCAAGCGATTTAATCCCGTTCCTATAAAACATAAAAAGCACTTCGCTATAAAATGAAGTGCTTTTTATGGATCAAATATCTATAAAACGATTACATCAAAATTTTAATTTTTTCGATCTTCGTTGTCTTTTTAGCATTTTTACATGCATTGGATGATTGAACAGTCTTAATTACTTCTTTACGCACCAATGAAACATCAATTTTTCCTTCAATAATTTCACCCGTTCGACAATCCTCCTCACCGAGTTGTTCGTTATAACGACCGGGATCATCATTAGAATTTACTGTAGCAATTACTTTTGCATTCCATCCATCAAAATAAACCAAATCCAAAGTACTACTCAATATACCTTGCCCTGAACCTGCCGATTCTATTTCAACCAATTGCACAGGTTGAGTTTGACTCAATGCGGAATAGACTTTAAAGGTATTCGATTGACCACCGAAATCAGCCAAAATTTTTGACTGTTTTAATGTCGGTCTTGTTAAAATATAGCCTGCCCAAAAATTACGTCCTGCATTTTCAAAAGAAACACCTGACAAATAAGCATGCTCACCTGAACGTAAAGTTACAGCTTGTGTATGATCAACCAAAATGGCTTTTGAAGGTGTCGCCTGTGAATCATCTAAATTGATCAATTGATCAATAATCTCTTGAACTTTAGGGACAGAAGCAAAACCGCTTGAAATAGGAAATGTGAATAAAACACTTAACATTAATAATTTAAATAAAATTTTCATTCTACATGCTCAATTTTGAGTTAAATCTACGTTAAGTCAATGATAAAAGACTTAACGACCCCACTCCATTTTTGACATATACGGTTGAATTTTCTTTATACGATCAATATTGGTCTTTTCAATACTCGTCAATTGAACATCAACATTGGTACTACAGGGCATATACCATTCTAAATGTGCAAAAGACTGCGCCCATTCTTTATTGGTAAAAGAATAACCATGACGGGCATAGATTTCATTTCGCATGTAGTCCAAAGCCTCAGGTGACATCTGTAAATCAGCATCTTTCAATAATCGTTGAGATGCTTCAGGATAATCCCCTTCATTTTTTTGATAACGACATTGTTGTGGCTTTAAATCAAAATATTTTGGCTTCACTTGTCCTGTCGCAGACTCCCAACTGACATCAATCAAATTTGGTTGCTGATTGTTTAATGTAAAAATAAAAGTACCACTACTATTTTTAGCGCCACTTTCAACGGCTGTGACTTTATAACCTTTTGGCGTTGCCTTGACTGCACCACTAAAATTTTGTTTATTTGCACCAAGCAAGCTATAACCTTTCACTTGTTTTTGATCAATAGACTGAATAAAAACAGATATTTTTCGCTCATCGTATAAACCTGTCCAAGAGCGCTGAAACTGCTTAATATCCTCCGCAGTCGCCATATCCGAAAACAACAAGGTCATACAAGATAAAGCATAGATTTGATGTTTTTTCTTCATTATAATTTCCTGTAATGATTTCATTAACAAATGATAAAACCTAAAGACTATGTTTAAAATAACAAAAAAAATAGCCAAGTTTTATTTCACAATTGTGATTTTATTGCTCTATATTTATCTGTGTTATCTCATGGCAATGATCTGTCTACAATACTTTCCGTGGCAAGATGATCAAAATTTTCTTTTATTAAAACAGGATGTGGTCAATACTCAACCTTGGCAATTTGCATTTAAAATCCATGTTATCACCAGTAGTTTTATCTTAATTGCAGGATTTACACAATTTTTCCGTATTTTTCGAACTAAATTTCCTAGACTACATCGTAGCAGTGGTTGGCTTTATATCATCACTATTTTAGCTTTCGCCCTACCTAGTGGATTTATCCTTGCTCTTTCAGCAGCAGGCGGTTTAAGCACACAAATTAGTTTTGTTTTACTCAGTGTTTTGTGGGGAATTTCAACCGTATCGGCGCTCTATTTTGCATTGAAAGAAAAATGGATTTTACACCGTGATTGGATGATCCGTAGCTTTGCGTTAAGTCTTTCAGCCTTAAGTTTAAGATCATGGAAAATGCTTCTCTATGAACTGCAACCCTATTTTGAATGGCTAACACCGATTCACATTTACCAGCTTGAATCATGGCTAGGTTGGGTAATTAATTTATGTCTTGCAGAAATTATTATTTGGAAACTGCACCATTCAAAAATGCGCCATTCAACACCAAATATCAGCATATAAAAAACCCAAATAAATTCAGGTTTTTATACATCAATTTAGACTGTTGAGTTATAGCATTCAAATATTAAGACGCAACATTGTATTTATTTAAATCTAGATCTTTCAGTTGATTTTTCAACTCTTGCAAAGACCATGGCCAAGCAGCAAAGTTACGACCATTCTGATCTAAATAATAAGACTTGCAACCACCCGCATTAAATACTGTAGTCTTCAAATGCTTTTGTACTTTGATATTATGCATTGTAATGACATCTTTTTTAATGTCAAAACGTTTGATTTTCTGATCACGCATTTTCAGTAAACCACTGACAATGTAATCAATTTGTGCTTCTGCAATACCAATAAATGAATCATAAACCAAAATATTTGGACCCAATACCAAAAAGGCATTAGGTACATTTTCAAGACTTGCTCCTAAAAATGCCTCAGGTGAAGTATCTTTCCAACGGTCTGCAAGGACTTTGCCATCGGCATCATAAACACGCTTACCAATCGGAGGATGTGACACCTCAAAACCAGTTCCAAGAATAATCACATCGACTTCATGGCGTTCACCATTGGCAGAAATGACGGTATTGCCATCTATTTCAACTAAACCATGTGGCACAAGTTTTACATTGTCTTGTTGCAAAGTTGGGTAATAATTATTTGCGAATAATAGACGCTTACAACCAATATCAAAATTCGGCGTAACGTCTTTACGTAATTTTGCATCTTTAATTTGCAAACGTAACAACTGACGACTCAACACATTAATCGGTTTTAATATTTTCGGATTACGCAAGCCAAAGTTAACGCCATTTAAAATTTGGACAATACTTTTACGCCATGTTTCCTGAATAACAGGATATTTTCCAATTAAACCTTTCGCTTTGTCACTCAAGTCCATATCTGCTTTTGGCAACACCCAAGGAGCAGTACGTTGAAATACAATTAATTCTTTTGCCATAGGCTGAACTTGAGGAATAAACTGAATTGCAGATGCACCCGTACCAATCACAGCAATACGCTTGCCCTTCAGGTCAGCGTCATGATTCCAACGCGCAGAATGGAACATTTCCCCCTTAAAGGACTCAATACCTTTAATTTTTGGCATCGATGGTTCTGTAATTGGACCTGTCGTAAACACGACAGTTTTTGCTTGATATAGACCTTTTGAGGTTTCTAGATTCCAAATGTGATTGGCTTTATCCCACTTTGCACTTAGCAGCTCATTATTAAATTCGATTTTTCCACCCAAATTAAATTTTGCTACAACCTCTTCTAAATAATCTAAAATTTCAGGTTGCTTGGCAAATAAGTGGCTCCACTTGTGGCTTGGTGAAAAAGAAAATGAATAAACCGCAGAAGGAACATCACAACCACAACCTGGATAATTATTATCACGCCATGTACCACCAACGCGACTTGCTTTTTCCAGCACAATATAATCGTGATACCCTGCCTGATTCATTTTATAGGCAGCAGCAATACCCGAAATCCCCGCACCAATAACAATGGTGTCATACACATGAACAGGTTTTTCAGTTTTAGTCACAGGTACTTTTTCAGTTGTAACTTCAGATTTTTGTGTCGTTTCAGCTTTTTGTACAGTTTTCGCTATCGCTTCTACTGACTTTTCAGCTTTTGGCTCAACTTTTACTTCTGATTTTGCTACGACAGCTTCAGTCGCTTTTTCTATGGTCTTTTTCCGTGTTGGTTTTGGTTTATCTGTCGTGTTCTCTGCCAACAATACATCTTGTGTCGCTTCATTGCTCATGCTTTTTTACTCATATTCTATTCGTACAAAATACTTTTGTGGTTGTTTTAAATAATGACGTTATTTAAATATTCGTGCCATTATTCAATGTCTTATTTAAAATACTTATTAAACACAGGATATCCCACACCCAATGCTTTTGCATACAAACTTGGCGAAGCACGTTTCAACAGCCAGAACAGTTTTGCATCAGGTTGTGGAATGGTGTAAAGCTTGCCTGCATCCAAATTATTCAAGGTTTTAATTACAACTTGATCACTCGTTGTAAAAGCATGATTCATTAGTAAATCATCTGCTAAACCTGCATACTGCTTTGGTAGGCGACCATTTTTCATAATATTGGTTGGTACAAGTGTTGGACAAAGTACATTGACACTAATTTTATCTTTACGCAGTTCCGCAGACAGTGTTTCGGACAGCGCCAATACGCTAGATTTGGTCACATTATAAGCCGTCATTTCAGGCGCAGCGGTATAACCTGCCGCCGAAGCAACGTTAATAATTGCACCATAACCTTGCTTTTTAAACTTTGGTACAAAGTAGTGACAACCATAAATAACACCCCAAAGATTGATGTTTACACACCATTGCCAATCTTCAAGAGAAACTTCATCAAACTTACCACCCAAGCCAACTCCCGCATTGTTAATAATTAAACTAACGGAATGTTTCAATAACTCTTCTGCGTGCTCAGATAAAGCTAGAACTTGAGCTTTATCAGTCACATCACATTGCACAGCAAATGCCTTTCCTGAAGTTTGTAACGTAATCAAACTGACTGTTTCTTTCGCAGCATCCAAGTTAATGTCTGCACAAACAACACTTCCACCACGTTTTGCAAGTTCTAATGCAAAACTACGACCAATTCCACTACCTGCACCCGTTACAACAGCATACGCATTTTGACTTGGTAAACGCTTTTTTGAAAAAATACCCATATCTTCTAATCATCCATCTTTTTTATTTTAAGAACGTAGTGCAGGATAAAATTCTTTCGTCATATATGGCGTAAGAACACCTGTTTCAGGGTTCAATAATTTCTCTTTGTAATATGCCAAAAATTCACTTGTATCATGATCATTTGGGTGAAAATCAGGACGTAAATAATCAAAAATATGCCCCAATGTACTGCCATATACACCATCTTTTAAACCAAAAATCAGACGGAAGTTATATGGAATTTCTTTCCAATATTTTAGACTGACCAAATTTGATGGTTTACGATAAAACGGCACTAAAATAGATGCGGCAGAAATCAGCATTAAAATTGTAATTAAGGCAGGAAAGAATCCAGCAATACGTAATGCATAGTTATTTGACAAGGTTTGATAAACATCAAAAGCAATATCTTTATGCTCAGATTCTTCTAACATATGCCACATCCAAATCGCACGTTGCTTTTCATCTTGTGAACGAAAGAATATTTCTTCATGATTCATCATGTATTCAGCAAGTACCGCTGTAAAATGCTCAATCGCTGCCATAAGCGATAATTTCATCGGTTGTGGTAAACGCTCAAGGCCATACTCAAACACATAACCTGCTAGAAAACGAAATAATTTCACAGGCAAATCAAGCTCTAAAAAAGCGTCATTTAACTCTTCATGCATTTTGGAATGAATCGCTTCTTGACCAATCAGTGAAGTCACACGTTGTTTTAATAATGGGTCGGTAATGAAGTCACGGTGATAACGTGCTGTATCAATGACCAAGTCCTCGCCACGCGTTAAAAAAATAGACAATGATGCAAAATATGCACTTGCCAACTCAGCATTCATATAAAATTTTGGATCAAGCAATTTTGGATCAAAATCAAACTTCATATGGCGGATTGGAATAATCGGCGATTGTTTGTCCAAACTAAAAGGTGCTGCAGCAAAAGCTTTAGTAACAGCTTTCTTAATAGGCTTAGTAAATAACATGGCAAATACTCTTTATTTGTTGAATTTGGAAATCCATTTCACTATTTTAATGTAGCCAAATAGATCGCCTTTTGAGTAAAAAATCTACTTTGTTATAATAAAAATAAGCTAAGGTTTATGAAACACCATTAGCAATTTAGGTCAATCCATTAGCAATTTATGCCTATTCAACCAAACTGTTAGACAATCGTCTTCTTACTTGCTCTTAATAACAATAATTGACCTCATTTGATAAATTTAAATACAGATAATAATAAAAAAGTTTGCTGAATTGACATTCCATGAAATTAGCTCAAATGTATTCGTCATTTAGCGACCATGATAATCTGAATGACTTTTTTTGATACAAACATGACTATAATTACAGCCTCAGTATTTCAGCAAAACAATCAACTCTACCTAATACAAAAATGCATATAAATGAATTTCAATCTCCCTAAATGATAAAGCCCAAATTTTATATTTGGGCTTTATCATCACTTAAGTCAATTTAGGATAAACGTATTGGTGGAGTAAACTCTTTCACAAAAAAAGGAGTTAAAGTCCCTGTTTCAGGATCTAGCAATTCTTTTTTGTAATGCTCCAATAGTGTAGTTGTATCATGATCGTTAGGATGGAAATCTAGACGTAAATAATCAAATATATGTCCTAAGCTACTTCCAAAAACCCCATTTTTTAAACCGAATAATAAATCCCAACTCCCTTTAGCTTCTTTCCAAAAACTTGGGCTGACAGTATTTAATGGATGGCGTAAAAATGGAAGGAATAATGCACCCGCCCCTACACCTACACCCAATACAATTAATGCAATAAAAAAGCCTGCTACACGTAATGGGTAGTTTGCTGAAAGTACTTGATAAGTATCGTATGCGATATCTTTATGTTCAGACTCTTCAAGCATATGCCACATCCATAAACCACGCTGTTTATCATCAAGCGAGCTTGTGAATATTTCCTCATTATTCATGGCATATTCTGCAAATACAGCAGTGAAATGTTCAATACCTGCCATCATAGACAATTTGAGTGGTTGTGGAAATTTCAGAAGCCCGTAACTAAATACTTGCTCTGCCAAAAATCGATACAATCGCACAGGCATATTGCGTGGAATTAAGGCATCATTAAATTCATCATGAACTTTTGAATGAATCGCTTCTTGACCAATTAAGCTAGTTAGACGTTGTTTAAGCACAGGGTCTTTAATCTGATCACGATGATGACGTGCAGTTTCAATAACCAACTCTTCACCATAGGTCAAAAATATCGACAATGCTGCAAAATACGCTGTCGCCCACTCCTTTTGCATGAAAAATTTAACATCAATTTCTTCGGATTTAAAATTGAAATTAAAATGGCGAATGGGAATATCCGCCATGCGATCTTTTAAATCTGGAATCACTGTTGGAAATATTTTTGCGAATACTTTTTTGACTGGTTTGACTAACAACATAGGAGATTCTCTTTATTTTCGATAGGTCATGGATACTTGATTGCGCTAATGCCAAAACTCACACTTTCAGAAAAACCATGTTTCATTCCCCACAAAACTAAAACATCTCGTCTGAAATACCTTTAGCAATTTAGGTCAATTGATTAGCAATAAATGCCTTTTTTAGTTTGTCTAACAAATAAGTCTTTTTAAAATCATATTAAAAAACAATTGTCTTTTGTATGTGACCCATGAGAACAATGATTTTCACGCTACATTACTTGAATAGTACTTTAAATAATCGTTATGGTGATTCAGACGTTTTAAACGATAAAATAGAGATAAAAATGCAAATAAGTGAATCATGGATCGACCTAAATACAATCAATGCAAAACTTTATGTAAAAGTATGGCAACCTGAGCGATTTAAAAGTGATATACCCATTATCCTGCTCCATGATTCACTAGGTTCAGTACAACTTTGGCGAGATTTTCCTGAAGAACTGGCAAAGGTTACTGAACAAAAAGTAATTGCTTATGATCGATTAGGTTTTGGACAGTCTTCAATCCACACCAACACCTTAGCAGTAGACTTTGTTTCTACTGAAGCGACTGAGGCTTTTGCTGAAATTTTACAACAATTAAATATTCAAAATTTTATGATCATGGGGCATAGTGTCGGTGGTGGTATGGCAAGTTGTTGTGCAGCCTATTATCAAGAACGTTGCAAAGCATTAATCACCATGTCTGCACAATCTATGGTCGAAGAGCTCACACTTTCAGGCATTCGTGAAGCTAAGGAAATATTTAAACAAGATGGACAATTAGATCGCTTAAAAAAATATCATGGTGAAAAAGCACAATGGGTTTTAGATGCTTGGACTGAAACATGGCTATCTGAAGCATTTAAACATTGGACATTAGATGAATATTTACAAAAAATACAATGTCCAATGCTCATCATTCACGGTGAACTTGATGAATATGGTTCTCTCAACCAACCACAACAATATATTAAAAGTAGTCCCGCTCCCTCACAGTTATACATCATGGAAAATACCCATCACATGCCACATAAAGAAAAACCTGAAGAAGTGTTAGCTATAATTACTCAATTCCTAGAAAAATTGACTGATTTTACGCAACTCAATCACACAGCAAATGAGCAAGTTTAGAAATTGCATTTCAGAGACTGTCTAAAACGGACAGTTTCTCTATAATAAATGAATCTCTTGTACACTTTGACAATAACCATGTTGAACTTTGTTCTTCGTTACATGAAATGGCTTAATTTAGAAAATTTTAAATGGCGTAAACTCACGCTTGGCGAAATTCAAATTTGCCAAAGTGTATTTGCAAATTTAATTGATTACGATCAAGTAATTGTGATGAATCACCCATACCTACCATGGCAACCTGTTGGGATGTGTATGGCACCTGACGGTTGGATTTATCTCAAAGATCCTGACTATTGCGACGATTTTTCAACACAGCCTTTAATTGATCAAGCACTGTTTATCCATGAAATGGCACATATCTACCAACACCAACAAAAAATTAATGTTCTGTTCAAAGGTGCAATACTTCAATCGGCGCTGTATTTAAGCCTTGGGAAATACAATCCATATAAATATCAGTTAAAAACAAATAAACCTTACTCCGCTTATAATATTGAACAACAAGGTGATATTGCTCGAGATATTTTCCTTAAGCGTATTGATAACATCATTTTATCAACCAAGACATCAAATTCATCTGTGGTCTAAATGCACAAATATTCATTACCTCAATTCATCTAACAAACTCGCGTAAAAGACCATCAAGCCCGTAAAAAAACTAACACTTACATAAATGTTCTATTTTCAAACATCACTGAATAAAATTTAGCATTTTTCTACAAAAAATCTTTATTTATAAATATAAAAATATTATAAATTCAGTGATATATTGGTTTCTAGCAGATTACTTGCAAGTTACTGATAGCATCTGTTTTTATTTTCGTTAGAATAGTCAAGGTCTGTAATTTTTACCTCGCAAGAAAATAAAGATTTACTGATTATTTTCTTGATTACTTATTGCACATTTTAATATTTTTTTGTATCTAAATACACATTGTTGAAAAAATAATTTCCATAAATATCATCAAATTGTGTATAAACCCTATTGGAATAGGACTAACTGTAAATGAAAAGCTTTAAAGTTGCTCTAGCGCAATTTTCACCGTATATCGGCAATATCGAATCTAATGTTCAACGCATGATTGAACAAGCCAATGCGGCAAAAGCACAAAATGCTGAACTGATTGTTTTTCCTGAATTATCAGTTCTTGGGTACCCCGCAGAGGATCTTCTGCTTCGCCCAAGTTTACACAAACGAACTCAGCAAGCCTTTGAACAACTTGCCACAGTAAAAGATATTGTGATGGTTTTTGGTTTTGTCAATCAAACTGAAGATGGTCAACGCCATAATGCTGCCGCTGTGATGAAAGATGGACAAGTTTTGGGTGTTTATAATAAACAAAACTTACCAAACTATAGCGTTTTTGATGAAAAACGTTATTTCACAGAAGGTCATCAACACCTTGTCTTTGAATACCTTGGGCACAAATTTGGTGTACTGATTTGTGAAGATGTTTGGTCACTACAAACAGCACAACAACTTGCACAACTCAATGTTGAAACAGTATTGGTACTCAACGCTTCTCCTTATGAAGTTGGTAAACCACAACATCGTATTGATACATTACAAGAATTAGCCAAGCAACTTAACTTGCACTTGGTTTATACCAACCAAGTTGGCGGTCAAGATGATCTAATTTTTGACGGCACAAGTTTTGTCATCAACAATTCAGGTGATGTTGCACTACGAGCGCCAAGTTTCCAAGAAAGTTTAAGCATTGCTGAATATCAAATTGAAAACAAAGCCTACAAACTTTCTGAAGCAGTTCCTGTACTTGGTACTATGGCAGAAATCTACCAAAGCCTTGTGATGGCAACACGTGATTATGTTCAACGCTCAGGCTTCCCTGGTGTAATCTTAGGTCTATCAGGGGGTATTGACTCTGCTTTGACCTTAGCCATTGCTGTTGATGCGATTGGTGCAGACAAAGTACAAGCCGTGATGATGCCTTATACCTATACCTCACAAATTAGCGTTGAAGATGCCACTGAGCAAGCAAAACGTATGGGGGTGACATTTGGTATTGCGGAAATTCATCCTATCGTAAATAGCTTTATGCAAACGCTGTTCCCATTCTTTGGTAATTCACCTGCCGATGCAACTGAAGAAAATCTTCAAGCACGTGCTCGCGGTACATTATTGATGGGTTTATCAAATAAATTTGGTAATTTAGTTCTATCTACAGGCAATAAATCTGAATTGGCTGTCGGGTATTGCACACTGTATGGCGATATGGTTGGCGGTTTTGCAGTTCTCAAAGATGTGTATAAAACCATTGTTTTTGAATTGGCAAAATACCGTAATACTGTCGGTGATACTATTGTCATTCCTGAGCGTGTGATTACTCGCCCACCATCTGCAGAACTACGTCCTGATCAAAAAGATCAAGATTCTCTACCTGCTTACGATGTACTCGATGCAATTTTGTATGCATACATTGAAGAAGATCAAAGCCAAGACGACATCATTGCCAAAGGTTTTGACAAAGATGTCGTTGAGAAAGTCATTCTTCTTGTTGATCGCAACGAACATAAACGTCGCCAAGGTGCAATTGGTCCACGTATTACTTCACGCGCATTTAGCCGTGAACGTCGCTACCCAATCGTCAATGGTTGGAAAGCTGGAGTATAAAGTCTATGGTAATGAGTAATTCCCCTTCTCCTACAGGTTTTACTCAGAACCTAGCACAGAATCTTGCTCAAGCACTTTTGCTTGAGCAAGTTCGTTTCATCAAACAACAACTCTTACAGCCTGAAAATAAAACATATATTCGAAATTTTATTTCTCAATCTTATCGCCATGCAGATCAAATTTTACTTAAAGATATTATTCAGCTTGAACAACTCAATGCTGTAGTTGAAAAGTATGCTTTTGAACTCAATTTAGGTGCTGACATTCTTGAGTTTATTGGTTTTGTCGCTCAAAAGACTCATAAATTTTCAGTCAACAGTCATACTATTTTGCATGACTTATTGTCCGATGAAAGTTTTGAATTATGGTTATTTAAAATTTTAGAGTTAGAGCAACTCAAAGATTATATTCAAGACAATTTACAACATAACCCCCAAATTCAACATGTCAGCTTACAGCTTGCCAATCAAATTCTAGAAAGTAATACCCCTTGGCTCAATCAACTGCGCCAATACAATAGCAAACAAAGCAATATTGGAAGCAAAGTACTAAGCTTCATTCAGGATCAACAACAAAATATTGAACTAAAGCTCGAACAACAACTTGCAACTGCTATTCGCAAACAAGTCAGCCAAATCATTTTATTACCGAATGAAGATTTAGCAGATATTGCAACCTATATTTGGGATGAAGTGAAACAACACTCGCTCAAAGAAATGCTTTCTCAAGTTGAGTCTATCGACTTTGAAGAGTTCTTTATTTTAGTTTATGAAACATGGAAAGAGCTACGCCAAACTGATTTCATGCAAGCCCTCATTTTGAATGTTGTTGCAGCATTTTATGAGTATTTTGGCGAATACAGCCTACAAGCGTTATTGCATTCTGTTGGGTTAAATGAAAATGACCTTTTTATAGAAGCAGATCGCTTTATACCGTATTGCTTGGGTGCTCTCGATACGCATAACCTTCTCGATGACATTATTCAATCGCTGATTGCACCTTTCTATCACAATCAAGCGACGCAACAATTCATTGAAAACTATTTGGCTTCAAATAAATCTATTGAATAGCATTTAAAGTTTTTATTTTAATAACGATCACCTATTTTAAAAATTTGAATGATGATTTTAATGATCAATGCCCAATAACATAGACAAGATATATAAAAATAGGCAAATTTATTAAGAAAAACCTACCTGTATCTTGCAATTATAGACACTTTGGAAGAATACGATGACGAACCATCATTGATGGTTATTTTTGTTTAAGCACTGAACAATGCGAACGGATTCAATTAAAAATTTTACTCGCTGACAAAACGAACTGCTAAGTAAATTGAGTCTATCCGACGAATATTAAACAATATTTTTAATTTTAAAATAATGCAAAAAAAAAGACCATGCAGTGAGCATGGTCTATAAAAATGGTGGCTATGACGAGACTTGAACTTGTGACCCCCGCATTATGAGTGCGGTGCTCTAACCAACTGAGCTACATAGCCGTAAACTGTGGGCGCATTATCTAAATTTCTGCTCCATGCGTCAAGTCCTGTTTAAATACAATGATCATAGTTTAAACAACCAATAATCAAATGTTTAAAATTAATACATATTTACTCTAAAGACGATGCACAATAGTAAAATAATCCAACGAGATAATCTTATGCGTATTCAATATTTACTTATTGCCATGTTTATTCCAATGCTTGGTGCTTGTCAGCTCATTAGCCCCATTTTTGTCGATTACAATGGTGTACGTATGGATGTGGCAAAATGGATTAACAATCACCAACTCCTGAGTATGCAGCAAAAACGAAGTATGGCTCAACTCAGTAAAGCTCAGCAAAAATTAGTTCGTATTGACACAATTCCAGATGACCAAAAATTGAGTATTAGTAAAGAAAATTCAATTGCACTACATTGTGCGCATCTACATCTCAGTGCTAAACAAATAGATCAATTACAAAATCAAATTTTTGATGAACAAGAAAAAGAAAAAATCTTAAAAAAATATGAGCAAGAATTTCCGAAGATCAAACTTGATAGTTCAATGATTCAATGTGAATAATTTTTTTAAAATATATTTTAAAATGAATCATAATTTTCATTAATAATTTTAAGTAACTCAAATTTCAGAAAAAAAGAGACCACGTTATGAAACGTGGTCTATAAAAATGGTGGCTATGACGAGACTTGAACTTGTGACCCCCGCATTATGAGTGCGGTGCTCTAACCAACTGAGCTACATAGCCGTAAACTGTGCGCGCATTATGTATTTTCCTTGCATTAACGTCAAGTACTTCTGCGTCTAATTGATCAAAATTTAACGAAGTGAGCCGATAAGCCGGGTTCTGTCGAGAACGATCATTCCTCTAGGCGTACAATCACTCATACGCTCAAGCGACCTACCCGAATCCAGCACGGGCCGTGCCTCAGGATTCCTATTTGGTCTTGCTTCTGGTGGGGTTTACCTTGCCGTGAACTGTTACCAGACACGCGGTGCGCTCTTACCGCACCCTTTCACCCTTACCTTCCATTTCTCCGAAAAGAAACGATACGAAGGCGGTCTACTCTCTGCTGCACTTGCCGTCGGTTTACACCGCCCAGGCGTTACCTGGCACCCTGCCCTACGAAGCCCGGACTTTCCTCCCCTGTTTCAATCACGGAGATCTACACAGCAGCGATCGTCTGGCTCACTTCGGGGCGTATGCTACCAAATTTTTTACTTAATTGCTTGTGCTTTTTTGAGCAATTAACTTTTTATATTTATCCATTAACTCATCTTGGCTTTCCACATGATCAGGATCGTTCGGAATACAGTCAACAGGACAAAATAATGCACATTGCGGTTGATCAAAATGACCTACACATTCAGTACACAAATTTGGATGGATTTCATAAATCTCTGCGCCCATAAAAATCGCTTCATTTGGGCACACAGGTTCGCAGACATCGCAATTGATACATTCATCGGTAATGATTAAAGACACTTCACCAGCCTTGTTGATGTTTACGTGCAAAAGCTTCTACAACACAGGGTGGTACAAACTTATTAACATCACCCTTTAAACGAGCAATTTCACGTACCATCGTTGAAGAAATAAAAGAAAATTGTTCAGATGGTGTTAAAAACACCGTTTCAAAATGATGGTCTAATTGACGGTTCATATTTGCAAGCTGAAATTCATATTCAAAATCAGAAACCGCTCTCAAACCACGTAACACAGCTGTAGCATTTTGTTCACGAGCAAAATTAACCAACAGACCATCAAAGCCAACAAACTCAACATTAGGCAAATGTTTAAGTGATATTTTTGCCAAATTAACCCGCTCTTCTAAACTGAACACAGGATTTTTATGATGTCCAATGGCAATCGCCACAACAACTTCATCAAACATTCTTGCCGCACGGGCAACTAAATCAACATGACCATTGGTAATTGGATCAAATGTTCCTGGATAGATGACACGAGTTTTAGACATCCATTTGTACTCTGCTTTGTTATGTATACTTATAGTTTATCAAAAACTATGCACTTAGCGAACTATCTACGACAATTGAAATGACTTCACCTCGGAGCAAGTTTGAGGCACAATAAGACATTCCTGGAATTTTTGTATTATGTCGAAAAATATTGTCGTTAAAAAAAATAATGGTGGCACAATTGCACAGAATAAACGTGCACGCCACGATTATTTCGTTGAAGAAAAATTTGAAGCAGGACTTTCACTACAAGGTTGGGAAGTCAAATCGTTACGTGCTGGACGCATGACCATCACTGAAAGTTATATTACTTTTAAAAACAATGAAGCGTATCTTTTTGGTGCTCAAATTCAACCATTGTTAACGGCTTCTTCACATGTCGTACCTGAAGCGACACGTACACGTAAACTGCTTCTTTCTCGCCGTGAAATTGAAAAGCTCATGGGCGCAATTAACCAAAAAGGTTATACCTGCGTTCCACTTGCATGTTATTGGAAGGGTCGTTTGGCGAAACTTGAAATTGCTTTGGTAAAAGGTAAGCAATTGCATGATAAACGAGCAACTGAAAAAGACCGTGACTGGCAACGTGATAAAGCCCGTTTATTTCACAAGTAATTTTAAATCACTCTTTCAAACAAAAAACCTCCAAAATTCGGAGTTTTTTTGTTTTTAGATAATCAATTTAGCAAAACTTTAAACTGCCATAACAGTTCGATACTACTTTTTGGTTACCCAATTGTTGATTTTGTAACTTAAAATAGACAGGATTGACTAAAGTAGAGGAATTTAAGTCAGCTTGAATTGTTGATGTTAGTGGGTTATCTGCCAATAAACTTATTACATCAGTTAAATATCTGGCATTGGCTTTAGGCTTATTGACATAATCAGGTGTTAAAGTTTGTGTAACGCGTTGAGCAACCTGAGCTAAAATTGCATCATCAAGAATAATCGGTTGTGTAACATTCAACTTACCAAGTTGTACTGGATCTGCAAAAGACATCCACCACCCTTTTTGTGCCACATCAGTATTACCACTCATTTGACTTAGACTGGTCTTACCAGCATCTGCCGTACTCACAGTTGCTCCTGGCCACAATAATGCAATAGATTGTAAAGATAAGTATCCGCCTGTACCTGTTAATGGAATATTGTGAAACATACTTAAAGATTGTTCAAAGTCGATACTTAAATTTAAATTTGTAATCGCTGAATCTTTGCCCATTTTAAATTTGGCGGTATCTTTCAATGCTGTAATAAGACCACAACCTCGACCACTCACGTTATTACAATTCAAATCAACTTCCAAAACATCATTTGTAAATAAGCTCGATGAGTATTGCCCTGCACTATCAGCTGCAATTGGAATTTTACTCAATACTGTTCTAATGTCATTCACCATTGCTTTTGTCTGGCGTGTGCCATTAATCGTGAATGGATTAATCGTGAAATCTGTTGAAACCGAAGGAACTGTAATCCCTGTTGAAGCTGTAGATGTTGGCTTACTGCTAAAATTAATATCGGTATCGGCTAATCCACACCCCCCGATTAACCCTACACATAATCTTGCTACACCACCCAATTGCTGAGTCTGAGTTAGACCAAATGTAGTTTGTTGTGTATAGGCTGTACCCGTCGTCCCCGCAATTTGCATAAATCCACTTAATCGTTGAATCCCGTCTGTTGTAGATGCAACTGAATTATTTTCTAATCCTGCAGAAAGTAAGGCGTTAATTTTTTCTGCACTAAAGCGTAGACCTTTAATTTCGCGAGTTGAAGATGACATCGGGTTGCTAATTGCAAACTCCATAAATGGATTGGTAATTTTCCCACTCGTTGCTGCACGTCCGTTGTCATATACAGGTACGCCATTGCCGTCATAAGAACTAGGCAAACCACTCAAGGCTAGATTTTTAATATCAATATCACAAGCACCTGCACCATTTACACCACCACAACCCAATTGTAGATTTTTAATATTGGCATTAAGCTCAAGTTCAGCCTCCATCCCCAATTTATAAAACCCAATATTATTACCCGTAATATTTTTCATTGGGTTCTTAGCATCAGTCGGTGCAAGATAAGACAGACTCATTAAAGCTTGCCCCTCTACTTGTGACATTTCTTTATCAGATAATTCAGTTAATTGTTTTGCATCAGCGAAAGTATTTTGCATCCCTCCCAATACGAGAAAAGCGCAAAATGAAAGTTTAAATGTTGTATGTCTAACCATTAAAATAACACTCCATTTTATTTTTATAGCTTAATTTTAGTTTTATTGAATAATTATCAAGCAACAATATAACATCAGCATTGGCAAGAAAACACATAATTGATAATCCAATCACGCTTTATTCTTAAACACACATCTTTAAAAATTATTTATTTGATAAAATTTCAATTGAATTAAAGTTTTAACAATCTATTGTTTAATTTTTCTTATTAGCATTTTATGACATACCACTTATCTGACAACCAAATAAGAACAAAAAAACGAGGATAATCCTCGCTTTTCATATATTGATATTTTGAATCATACAATAATGATTAACCACTTATTTCATTGATCTCATGTAAGATTATTCATAATGGGGTTATTCTATTTAAGACTTGAACAATATACTCACCAAAATACCTTGCTGTTTCTAAATCACCCGATGGTGGTGTTACTTCAGCAGATGCATTGTCCGATTGAGTCATCAAGCCTAGAAAACTCGACATACGGTTTAAATCTGTCCCACTACGCCCTGTTGGCATCATGGGTAAGCCTGTCCATAACATACCATGTTGCATGGCAAAAAGATTAATTTGCTGTAAAACTGCTAGTTTATCACCACTTAATCCACCTCCATTGGTAAACGCTGCTCCAAGTTTACCTTGCCATGAGCGTGCCAACCAACGCTTTGAAGACTGCTCCATAAATTGTTTTAAATTTGAGGTCAGACTCCCCATATACGTTGGACAGCCGAGAACAATCGCATCTGATTGATCTAAAGCGTCCCAATCAACCGCATCAATTTGCATTAAATGCACAGTCATTCCTGACTGAGTTACACCTTGTGCAATATATTGTGCAACTTTTTCAGTATGACCATAGGGACTGTGATAAACGATTGCAACTGAACGGGAAGATAAGGACATATCAATAAAAATAAACAAATTTAGTTCAGTTTAACATTAATTATTGCATAAAGACGAATGTTGCCATACGCCCTGTCTTGGCATCACGGCGATATGAATAAAAGTCTTGATCTTGCCCATAAGAGCACTGATCGCCACCCAATACCATTGTAATACCCTGTAAATTTAAAATATAACGAGCAATTGCATAAAGATCTGCATAGAACTTTCCATCCTGTTCACCTGCTTTAAACGCAGTTTCAAGTTCAGGATATTTATGACAAAAAGCCGTTTTTACTTCTGCACCAATTTCAAAACATGGTTGACTAATCGCCGCTCCCATCCATGCCCAAGTCGGCTGGCTCTTCATTTCAGTAATGGTGTTTTCAATAATACCACCTGCTAAACCACGCCAACCTGCATGTAAATTAGCAATTTCTGTACCATCAGCATTGCCTAAAACTATAGGTAAACAATCGGCTGTCATCATCATTAAGGCATGTTGCGCAGACTGTGTCACCAAACCATCGCCAATTAAGGCTTCAAAACATATTTCATTATTAATTGTATGACAAATAGTACTGTGTGTTTGAGTCATCCAAGTGATTTTATTCACACCGTATTCAGCAAAATCATCGAGTAAAATCATCCGATGTTGCTGTACACGTTCAGGCAAGTCATTGACATGCAATGCAAGATTAAATCCTGCGAGTTCAGGCTGTTCAGTCTCTAATGCTTTGGCATGTTGAATCTGTGTCTGCCCAACATAGACCCCTTTCGGCAACCCTTGAACAAATTGCATATCAATCTCCTGATGATGTGATGGATGCATCCCAATTGATGTTATCCATGTCCTTTTCAAAATGCCATTTTCATTGAATGGCATTCCAAACCTACATTCAAACTATGTATCAATAGGCTTTATTTTCAGTGCGTAAAATTTCCAATAATTCAGTGAAATCTTCAGCCCAAGGCGCTTCAAACATCATTTCCTCTTTAGTTTTAGGATGAACTAAGCCCAATTTAGTTGCATGTAATGCCTGACGTTTAAAGCCACGCAATGCATCCGTTAAGGTTTCAGATGCACCTGCAGGCACTTTTACACGGCTCATATACACAGGATCACCCACCAATGGGAAACCTAAATAACTAAAATGCACACGAATTTGATGGGTACGTCCCGTTTCAAGTTGCGCCTGCACACGAGTAAAGTTTTGGAAACGCTCTTTGACATTAAAATGCGTTACCGCATCACGTCCACCTGGTAGAATCGCCATTTTAATGCGGTCTACAGGATGGCGTTTAATCGGCTCATCAATGGTGCCACCCGCAATAATGTTGCCATAGCAAATTAAATCATAAATACGGTAAACCGTTTTTCTAGCCAATTGTTTGCTAAGTGAAAACTGAGATTCGAGATTTTTAGCCACAACCAAAAGACCACTTGTGTCTTTATCGATACGATGTACCAAACCTGCGCGCGTCAATTCGGCAGCTTTTGGGTAGTGATAGAGCAAGGCATTGACAAGTGTACCATTCGGATTACCCGCCCCTGGATGTACAACCATACCAACAGGCTTGTTGATGACCATAATATCGTCATCTTCATAGATAATATTCAATGGAATATTTTCAGGCTGCGCTGCAGTTTGTACCTCAAGTTCAACTTCAAGCGTTAACATTTCAGTGCCTTCGCACTTATATTTTGGCTTAACGATGTTACCATTTACCAACAAATGGCCGTCTTTCATCCATTGCTTGAGTTTTTCACGAGAAAAGTCATTCCAAACTAGTGCTGCCACTTGGTCAATACGTTGCCCTAGATAGCTTTCATCCAGTTGAAATTGCAACGATAAACGTGTTGCAGTTGAAGCGGAATTATGATTATCTGCATCCTCAGAATCTTCGAGTAAGAAGTCATTTTCTGAAAAGTTAGAATTAGAAGATTGTGCTGAAGTCATTTGCTCATTCGGACAAAAGTGGTTTAATAGCGCAATTGTAGCCTATTGCCCGTATAAACAGAGGAATTTTTATGTCGCTACCACGTTATAAAGTTACGATGCTCGCTGTATCTTTGGGTTTAGCAATGGCTTTAGTCGGCTGTAGCAGTAATCCAAAGAAAGAGATCGTTGACACTGGGCCACAATCTAGTGAAAAAATTTATTACGATAGTGCGATGAAATCCCTCAGTAAAGGGCAATATGGCGATGCTGTAAAATCATTAGAAGCCATTGATACATATTACCCAACGGGGAATTATGCACAGCAAGCACAGCTTGAACTTTTATATACAAAATTTAAGCAAAAAGATTATGAAGGCGTAATTGCCCTTGCAGATCGTTTCATTCGTTTAAATCCACAACACCCAAATGCTGACTATGCGTATTACATTCGTGGTGTGGCAAATATGGAAATGAACTACGATAGCTTGTTACGTTATACATCATTGCAACAATCGCACCGTGATGTCAGCTATATGAAAGTCGCTTATCAAAACTTTGTCGATTTTATTCGCCGTTATCCAAGCAGTCAGTATGCTGTAGATGCTGCGCAACGGATGAAATTCATTGGTCAGGAACTTGCTGAAAGTGAAATGAATACCGCACGTTTTAACATAAAACGTAAAGCATATTTGGCTGCAATTGAGCGCGCTCAGTGGGTGATTGAACATTATCCACAATCTCCACAAATACCAGAAGCTTTGGCAACAATGGCTTATGGCTATGAAAAATTAGGCGATAAAGCAACAGCTCAACAATATATTGAAACACTCAAACTCAACTATCCCCGCTTAGTTAAATCTAATGGCGAAGTGAATTTACGTGCTGCACGTAATGAAGGCAGTTGGTGGAATAAAGCAACGCTTGGTATTTTGGGTCAAAAAGCTGAAAACGTAAATACAGCAGAAACTGTAGTGAATAGTGGTACAAAAGCACCGAGTACTCAAAGCACAGATCCAAGTTTTTTAAATCGTATGAGTTTTGGTTTACTTGATCGTCCTGATCAAAGTACAGCACCAAGTGATTATGCACCTGCGGGTGAAAGTCTATATGACAAACAACGACCGCAGAATTAAACATTCGATGCATTCAATGGTGATTTAAAACATCGTTGTTCAAAATAAGTACCAAAAAAAGACAGGCAATATACCTGTCTTTTTTGTTTTATGGGCTGAACTCTTTTTCTGTTAAACTGACCATCCCAGTTTAACTTTGTTCATTCGGCTTTATATTTATGGCAATTCCTCAGCACACTATTGACCAAATTCTTGATCGTACAGATATTGTCGATCTTATTGGTCAGCGTGTGAAATTGAAAAAAACAGGACGTACCTACTCAGGTTGCTGCCCTTTTCATCAGGAAAAATCGCCATCGTTTCATGTCTATCAAGACAAACAGTATTTTCATTGTTTTGGTTGTCAAGCCAACGGTAATGCCATTCGCTTTTTGATGGATATTGATCATCGCAACTTTATTGATGTGATGAAAGATTTATCGAGCCAAACTGGTATCGAACTGCCAAAAGACAATGTCGATAATAAAAAGCTATCGTATAAACGTGAAGCACCGAAACCAAAGACACAGATTACAGCAAATAACAACACACAAAATAGCAGTGCTCAAAAAACCGTACCGCAAAACCAACCTGTAGATATATCATCAACATCTTTTTTTGAGATCGATCCTTTTGAGGCTTTTCAAAACACGCCTGATTATGATGGCATGTATGAGCATGATTTCAATCCTGAGCTACAAATACAACAGGAAGGAAATCTTTACGATTTACTTGAAAATGTCGCTCAATTTTACGAGAAACAATTACCACAGAGCAAAATTGCACAGCAATATTTTAAAAAGCGTGGGCTCAGTTCTGAAACCATTCAATATTGGCGCTTAGGCTATGCCCCTGAAGATTGGCAACATCTTGAAAAAGCCTTTCCTCAAGATATTGAAGGTCTCAAACTGGTTGGCTTAATTCGTACGAGTGACAATGGTCGAGAGTTTGATTTACTTCGTGAACGGGTCATTTTCCCCATTCGTGATGTCAAAGGTCGTGTCGTTGGCTTTGGTGGTCGTGCGCTGAATGATGAAATCAAACCCAAATATATCAACTCACCTGACTCTGAAGTTTTTCATAAAAATCAGTTGTTATACGGTCTATTTGAAGGTCGTAAGCAAAAAGCCAATCAATGGTTGATGGTTGAAGGCTATATGGATGTTATTGCGCTACAGCAATATGGCATTTATGGTGCAGTGGCAACACTCGGTACAGCAAGTAATGCTGAGCATTTAACCACGTTATTTAAGCAAAATAATCAAATTACAATTGCCTTTGATGGTGATGCTGCAGGACAAAAAGCTGCACGGCGAACACTTGAAATTGCACTGCCATTACTCAATGATGGTCGTGAATTAAAGTTCTTTGTTGTACCTAAAGAGCATGATCCTGACTCTCTAATTCGTAAAGAAGGCATCGAAACCTTTCATAAACTTTGGCAAGGCTCACCACTATTATCAGACTTTATGTTTGCTTTGCTCAGTCAAAATTATGACATCACCACGCCTGAAGGTAAAAGTCAGGTAATGGCTGAGCTCAACCCAATGGTTGAGCTCCTTCCTAAACAGGGTTCATATCGTTATTTATTACGTCAGTTTTTTAGAGAAAAACTTGGTTTTAACAAAAAATGGCAACCACCCGCTAGCGTTGATGCATCGCTGTCATTCAACATCAGTATGCGTGATGAAGATTTTGCAATCGCTACATTGATGCATCATCCATTTTTATACATTCATTTTGAAGTGCTACGTGCATTACTACCAACAGATGAACTGCTGTCGCATATTTTAGCTATTTTTGACACTATCTTTGATCACTTACCCAATGACCAAGAACTCGCAACCTACTACATTTTAGGTGCGTGTAGTGCGTATCAGCATGAACTTGCAGCGATTATCCAACGTACCAACATTGAAACACTCATTGATGCACCCGAAATCGCAGATAATTTAGCTTCTGAATACTCACTTGCTTTACAAGAAAAATATCTACGTTTAAAAATTAAGGCATCGACTACACTGATTGAAAAGCGAAACTTACGTCAACAACTCAATAACCTCACAAAACGGATCGGGCTAAAACTGACATTAAGCTAAATTATAGATCATCTTATTGGCTTGATAAAAAGACGAGTCATAATAAAAAGCTTAATCATAAATTTATTATGATTAAGCTTTTTATTATATTGCATATTCTTTGTACTTATTCTTATAGATCAATCAAAAATTTAATGCGATTTTGGTTTACGCTGATGATCAAAAATTTCACTCAGATGTTCTTGCAACCATTCCAAATGCGATGGATCTTCATCTTGCGCCGCATTACGTAACAACATAGACGTTGGATGTAAAAGTTTTTGTGTCAAACGATGTGCAAAGTCTTCAAGCACTTTTTCTGCTGACTCACCTGCTTTTAAATGTTCCAAAGCAAAAGCCAACTCTTCCTGTGCCTGTTGTTCTCCGTGCTCACGATAGTGACTAATCACGCCACCTGCCTGATGAATTTTTTGTTGTGTCACCAATTGTGTCACTAACTGATTCACCATTATTTCAGCTTCTACAGCTGCTTGTCTACGCTGTGCGAGATTGTCATCAATCACCGATTGCAAATCATCTACACCATATAAATAGACACCATCTAGGCTATCTACTTTGGGGTCAATATCACGAGGTACAGCTAAATCGACCATAAGCATTTGCTGATAACGACGTTTCTTTAAAGCCACTTTGACATCTGTAAAAGCAATCACCTGATGCAAACTTCCGGTACAACTACAAATCACATCTGCACGGTGTAAATTGTTTGCAAGTTCATCAAATGGAATAATTTCTACTGAAACACGATGAGAAATTTCTTGTGCCAATGCTTCAGCACGTTCCTGCCCACGGTTACAAATCAAAATTTTAGCCACACCCATTTCTGCTAAATGTTTAGCAACAAGACTATTCATTTCCCCTGCAGCGACGACCATCACTGTCAATTTTTCAGGTTTACTAAAGACTTGTAATGCTAACTGTGCAACCGCATAACCCATCGAAACTGCATGACTTCCTACTGCTGTTTCTGAGCGCACTCGTTTGGCAGCATAAAAAGCATATTCAAAAATTTTATTTAAATCTTGCGAAACAGTATCAACATCTTTGGCAAGTGATAATGCTGTTTTTACTTGCCCAAGAATTTGTGGCTCACCCAGCATCAGTGAATCGAGTCCACTTGCAACACGCATTAAGTGTGAAACAGCTTCGGTGTTTTCATAGCGGTAAACATGATTGGCAAGTTGTTTGACATCAACACCATTGGTTTGGGCGAGCCAATCTAATACCATATCGGCATTATCTGCCATGGCATAGACTTCTGTGCGGTTACAGGTAGAAACCACGACCATATCATTTAAATGGGCGCACTGACTCTGCTCCGCAAGCAACGTTTTTAGTCGCTCAGGATTAAAAGCGATCTGCTCTCGAAGCTCAACTGAAGCAGTTTGATGATTGACGCCCAATGCAAAGAAAGACATATCAGATCATCAATTCACTAAAATTATGCTATTGTGCAATAAAGGTGTCATAAAAAGCATTACTTGGATAAACAAAAATTGCGTCAAATGAATAGCCGAAGTACCGGCACGACAATTAGACAGTATTCTACCACATTCTTACTTGTCGGTAGCATGGCTTCGAGTGCTCATATCCGAGCATCCGAACAGTTTTCTCATGCTCGTTCAAATACAGATGCCATTAAACAAAGCATGATTGCTGAATTTTCATTGGCTTACCATGATACTGCAACAGCATTGCACAACTATACCGTCTTGGCAATTCGTAGTAATTCAACTTCAGTTAAACAACGTGCTTTAAATATTGCGATTGAACAAAATGACTTACAATCTGCACTCGATATTGCCACTCACTGGGTTGTTCAAGAACCAGAAGACGTTCCTGCCAAATTTTATTTGGCACATATTGCGCTAAAATCACACGAATATGAACTTGCTGCCGAGACACTCGATAGTATTTTAACCCTCGATGCCAATGCTGACTTAGAAAAAATTCTAGAAGGTATTTCACCTGAGTCTGAAGAAGATCGTCAAAACCTACTTGACACTTTACGCACCAGTAAAGAGCGAGAAAATCCTTCTGTTTTAATTTTAATTGCGGGTCTTGAAGCACAGAACAATGAGATTGAACTCGCATTAAAAACCGTCAATAAAGCCCTCCGAAAACGCCCTAAAGTAACAGGCTTTATCCTCATGAAAGCCAATCTACTTATGGCTTTAGGCGATGATAAAGCCACGCTCAAATGGTACGAAACAAGTAGTAAAAAGCATAAGTATAATTTAGAAGTACGCCTTGCTGAAGTTCGCTATTTAATTAAGACCAATCAAGCTGAGTCAGCACTCGAAAAACTTGAAAAAATCATCAAAACATGGCCTGATGCAGAAGAAGCTCTGTTCATTGCTGGTTTAACCGCGATTGATTTGAAAAAATACGATCTCGCTGAACAATACTTAGTTGAACTGCGTTATTCGGCACGTTATCAAAATGAAGCCTATTATTATTTAGCAGTCAATGCTGAGCGTAAAGAGCATCTAGAAACAGCAAAAGCCTATTATCGTTTGGTCGATGGAAATTTATATACCGTTTCTCGGCGTAACTTGATCTCGATTTATGAACAACAAAATAAACTTAATGATGTTCTACGTTTTCTTACACAGGAACGAGTCAATTATCCGCAACATGCGAGCTTTCTTTATCAGGCACAAGCTGAAATTTTAAAACGCATGAACAATAAAAAAGCAGCATTGCGACTTTTGACTGAGGCTGTTAAAAATCTACCCGATGATCCTGAAATTTTATATTCAGAAGTCTTACTATTAGATCCCTTTACTCAAAGTGAACAACTTGATCGTTCTTTACATCAACTACTTATTTTAGAGCCGAACAGCCCCACATATCTCAACGCTTACGCCTACACACTTGCCTTACAAAACAAACGTTTAGATGAGGCTAGACAGTATGCAGAACAAGCACTTGAATTTGCACCCGATCAAGCCTCTATTTTAGATACCTTAGGTTATATTGCATTTTTACAAAATGATTTTGATACATCAGCTCAAGTCCTCGCTAAAGCATGGCAAATCAGCGGTAGCAATGCGATTGGCGTACGCTATGCCAAAGCGTTGTATATGCAAGGTGCACTAGATGAATTTGAATCTGTTTTACAAAAAATAAAACAAAATCAACCTGACGATCCTCAATTACAACAACTTGATTCGTTATTGTTAGTCCCACACAGCAAAAAGAGTTAATTTCATTCATGCCGTCATTGCACCATACCCTTTTTATTTTAACCACTGTTTCAGGCTTAGCCCTCAGTGGTTGTCAAACTGTGACTAAAGCACCGATTCAACCTGTAACACCTCCACTCGGCACAGAGTCAAGTACATCTGAAGTCATTCAGAATAATTTTGATCTTCAAGGTAAAATCGGCGTTAAAACCCCGCAACAATCAGGCAGTGCATTTTTCACATGGACGCAACATGCAGAAAAATTCGAAATACAACTCACTGGAATTTTAGGTATTGGGAAAACCATTATTGAAGGTGATGCCAATCAGGTGACCTTAAACAGCTCTAAAACAGGCGAAGTTACTGCGGATAGTCCAGAAGAACTACTTGAACGAGCAACAGGCTGGATTGCCCCAATTAGGCATATTGTGAGTTGGGTACAAGCACGCCCTGCGACGACTAATGCACAAATCAACAAAGATGACTTTCAACGTATCAACCAAATTCAGGAAGATGGCTGGAATGTTACATTGAGTTATGCCGATCAAGCCACATTACCCAACAAGTTAATTTTAAAACAGCAACTTGAAGGTGGTAAAGAAAACCGTATTACAATGGTAATACAAAATCGTTAATTCACCTTTATATCGAATATATCATCCATGATCAGAGTCCCTGCCCCTGCCAAACTGAATCTTTTTTTGCACATTACCAGTCGTCGTGCAGATGGTTATCACGAGCTACAAACTATTTTTCAGCTTATTGATTTGTTCGATTGGCTTGAATTTGAACAAACAGAATATTCAAGTGAAAATGATGCCATTCACATTGATGGATTAAACAGCGTTGAGTTACAGCAAAATTTAATTTACAAAGCAGTCGAAATACTTAAACCCTTTGCTAAAGCACAAACAGGGTTAAATATTCGCCTCGAAAAAAATATTCCAATGGGTGCAGGACTTGGTGGTGGTTCATCTGATGCAGCAACAACCCTCATAATCGTCAATCAACTTTGGCAATGCGGATTAAGTATTGATCAATTGGCTGCTTTAGGTCTGCAACTCGGTGCGGATATACCTGTATTTGTTCATGGACGCAATGCATGGGCAGAAGGCATTGGTGAACACTTATCATTCATAGACTTAGATCAAAAACAATACATAATCATCAAACCTGAGTGTTTTATCAGCACCCAACAGCTATTTTCACAAAAAACATTGACAAGAGATACAAAGCCTACTAAATTTTGCGCCTATCAGCTTAAGCCATCCAGTTTTGGAAACAACTTTGAGCCAGTGGCACGAAGTTTATATCCAGAAGTTGATGTAGCGATGCGGTACTTAGATCAGTTCGGTACAGCAAAGCTTACAGGTACAGGTGCTTGTGTTTTTGTTGAAGTCACTGAAAAAATGAATGTAAGTGAAGTGTTAAATCATTCTCCCTATAAAGCCTATTTGGTCAATAGTTTGAATGAATCTCCACTAGTTCAATTTAAAGTGTAATGATAGGGGCGTCGCCAAGTGGTAAGGCACCGGGTTTTGATCTCGGCATCCGTTGGTTCGAATCCAGCCGCCCCTGCCAT
>NZ_JBJZOR010000017.1:0-66298 GCF_046269225.1 Acinetobacter sp. TY2 | reverse complement strand
TACCGTACAAGCAAATCATTATTGCATCGGGTGAAGGTGCGAAAGCGGCGTTATCTGCTTTTGATTATATGATGCGTGCAGCTATATAAAGTTAAAGTAAAAAGCCTACATTTTATGATTGATTTGAACAAAGACCCTGATTTATTCAGGGTTTTTGTTTATACATAAAGAGAAATTTAAAAGTCTACATATACAGCAATTTTGAACTTTGATTTGTGCAGACTTTTTAGTCCAGTTGTCAGTGTCATATTTCGTTGGAGAATGAAAATTTTGTATTGATACACAATTTAATTGACTGCATAAAAGATAAAGAGTGATATTTTAGCTAATTGAATCACATCTATTTACTTTTACTAGCTGGTGAGTCTTGGTTTTGTCGAGTATCTAGTAAAGCCTTCATTGGCTTACTTTCGACAGTCTCATGCAGTTAAAGCAGCACAATCTATATAAAAGCAATACTTAGTCAAAATTAAAAGCCGAAGTATCTCCCCATGATACTTCGGCTTTTTGCGCTGTTTCATTCTTGTTTTTGTATTGACTTATTTATTGTTGTAAACATAATTTTATTGTTAGAAATTTAGTGTTCTTGTCGGTTCTAGATACCAAGGTCAATAGATAAATAAAACGTGACAAATAACTTTATTTTTATGACTTTTAATAAAGCAAATTTGATGCCAACTTTGAGATGATGTCCTCATACTGAAAGTGTAAAAGAGTTTGATGTCTAAATGATGACGGTTTCATAAAATTTTAATGCCTTAACCAAATAAGCTGAGATAATGAAAACGATTTAAAAGTTGTTCCTGACTTTCTTGATGCTTTGGGTCTGGAACAATACAGGCAATCGGGCAGACATCGACACAAGTTTGACGTTCATAGTAGCCGACACATTCAGTACATCGATCTGCATTTATTTCATAAATTTTATCACCTTCAAAAATGGCCTGATTTGGGCATTCTGCAAGGCACATATCGCAGTTAATACATTGATCTGTAATCAGTAACGCCATAATTCAACCTTAAAAATCTTTATTTTAAACAACCTGATAGGCGAGTGATGATGCTGAGATATCTATTGTTGAGTTAGGTAAATTCCGAATAAGTAGTGCATAAGCCATATTGACATCGGCTGGAATTGGAATATTTACAATATAACCTGAACCTTTTGCATCAGAAATTTCCTTTCCTTTTTGATCAAGCATTTCATTAAGCACAAATGCGATATTGCCAGAGGTTGTCATCAGTTCAAGTGAGTCACCGATCAAGAAGCGATTTTTAACTTCAATTTTGATGTAATCCCCATTTCTTTCAAGCACTTCACCAACAAATTGCTGATGATCAAATTTTGAAGAGCCAGATTCATAATTTTGATACTCACTATGGACGTGACGACGAAGAAAACCTTCGGTATAACCACGGTTGGCTAAACCTTCAAGTTGAGTCATTAAAGCCGAGTCAAATGGCTTTTCTGCAATCGCATCATCAATTGCTTTTCGGTAAATTTGCGCTGTTCTAGCGCAGTAAAAGTATGATTTGGTGCGTCCTTCTATTTTTAAAGAATGAATGCCCATTTTTGCGAGCCGATCAACGTGCTGTACGGCTCGTAAATCTTTAGAGTTCATGAAGTAAGTTCCATGTTCATCTTCTTCTGCTGCAAACATTTCCTCTTTATTGCGTTGTAATAAAACCGGTTCGCCATATTGGTGTTGTTGCTTTTTGTTGTTTTGGGCGTGTTGCTCGTCGGCATATTTATAGTTGCAACAGTCTGATGCTGTCTCCAATTCTATGATTGGAATGACATCCCCAGATGCATCTTCTGCTGCTTCGTGAATTTTATAATCCCAACGGCATGCATTGGTACATGCGCCTTGGTTTGCATCACGTTTATTCATATAGCCTGAAAGTAAGCAACGACCGGAATAAGCCATGCAAAGCGCACCATGTACGAAAACTTCAATTTCCATATCAGGTACAGTTTGCTTAATTTCTTCAATTTCATCTAAAGACAATTCACGTGATAAAATCACCCGAGTAAGTCCCATGTTTTTCCAAAACTGAACAGTTGCCCAGTTGACGGCATTGGCTTGCACTGATAGGTGAATCGATATATCAGGAAAATGCTCACGCACCATCATAATTAAGCCCGGATCGGACATAATTAGCGCATCTGGTTGCATAGCAATAATAGGTTCAAGATCACGAATGAAATTTTTTAATTTACTGTTATGTGGTTGAATATTTGCGACCACATAAAATTTTTTGCCTAAAGCATGTGCTTCAGAAATGCCAATTTTTAAATTATCATGATCAAACTCATTGTTACGTACTCTTAAGCTATAGCGTGGTTGACCTGCATATACGGCATCTGCACCATAGGCAAAAGCATAGCGCATATTTTTCAGTGAACCTGCTGGCGATAAAAGTTCTGTAACATGGGTAATACTCATAAAATTTTAAAGGCATATAAAAAATATGGGTTTATTGTAGATCATTAAAAAATAGTTTCAACCTAGTAAAATAGTCGGATTTTATTCACTTTTTCCTAAATTTTTTACAATTTGACAGTGATCAATCGTGGTATTGGAGGTACAAGATTGACGTAGTTCATATAATTGGGATTTAAATGAAGTTAATTCTTTAATTTTTGTTTCAATATGCTGAATATGTTCTTCAATCAATTGATCAATAATTTGACAATCTTTTTTAGGATATTGAATTTGCTCAGTAAGTTGAGAAATTTCATGTAGAGTCATGTCTAATGAACGACAGCGTTTAATAAAAATGAGTCGTTTCAATGTTTCATCATCATAATATTTATAGTTATTTTCCGCACGAAAGCTTGCTTTAATAAGCTGTTTTTTTTCATAGAATCGAATGGTATCTGAAGAAAGTTGAGTTTTTTTGGCTAAATCGCTGATTAAATATTGATTCATCTAGTGCTCACAATCTCTTGACCTTAGAGTTACTCCTAGGTTTTAAATAAGCATAATACATATGAATATTTAATCAAGGGGATCATTAATGGCATGTACTTGTAGTCATGAACCTGCACCACAGAAGCCAAATAGTAAATTTAGAACAGCATTATGGATTGCACTATTTATTAATTTAGCTATGTTTTTTGTTGAATTAATAGGTGGTGCCTATACACATTCCTCTGCACTTTGGGCAGATTCACTCGATTTTTTTGGTGATGCGGTCAATTATGGTGTTTCTTTAGCCGTGTTGGGTGCGAGCTTATATTGGCGAGCAACCGTTGCGTTGTTGAAGGGTATAACAATGGCATTATTTGGATTTGTTGTCATAACAAAAACAGCCTATGCCTATTTTAAAGGTATTCCACCCGAAGCAATCACAATGGGAGCAATTGGAATTCTTGCCTTGATTGCCAATGTTATCGCAGCTTTTATTCTTTATGCTTTTCGAGATGGTGATTCCAACATGCAATCGGTTTGGTTGTGTAGTCGCAACGATGCTATTGGAAATGTTGCCGTAATTTTGGCAGCAGTTGGGGTATTTGGTACAGGTAGTTTATTACCTGACGTTATTGTAGCGCTTATTATGGCGACGCTTGGATTAACAGGTGGCTATCAAGTTATTACACGTGCATTAAAAGAACGTGGAGAGCAAAAACAAACTATGCAACAGATTTAGTCCTGCATACTTTGCATTTTGCTCCAAAAATTAGCCCATAATGTTAGGTATTCTTGTTCAAGAATAGTCAGTGTCTGCTCATTTTGTTTAACATAGCACTGTGTGAGTAGACACCATAAATCATCTTCATGATTATCATCATTAGCAAGACGATCAGAATGATCAGCTTCACCATGGCACTCGTAGTATCCTTGACAATATTTAGGGTCATACTTGTATAGGTTCTGAGAAAGTGCTTGGCTAAAGTAAATAACTTGTTTTTCTGTACAAGCAAGAATTAAGAGTAAATGACTGTATTCATTGTAGTGGTTTTTTATAAAATCTCGAATGTGCTGAGCTTCGGCACATGGTGTACTATCTGATGAAATGTCTAATTGTTCTATTAATTGGGTAAAATAAACCAAGTGTGATTTATTTGGAGAGCTTTTTTCGAGCTTTGCGGAATTAAAGCCTAATTCATCTATTAAGTTTAAAGACAATAAATAACGAGCATAAATTTTAGCGATGTGGCGTGATTCGGCTTTAAGATTAATTGCATGATCTAATTGCTGGGTTTGAAAAATTAACATACTTAATGCATCAGTAAAGATATGCACAATCGCATGAAAGTAATGAATATGGATATTCTGTAAATGCTCTAGCGTGAGGCGCTGTTCCAGCATTTGTTTTAATATAGGATGTTGAAATAATACATGATTGTGCATTGCTTGTTTTAAAGCATGAATGTCAACTTCGTTGTATTGCCATTGATTGGTAGGGAGCGACTGATGAATAAATAAAAGTGCATCACTACGAGCCTGAGTGGTTTTTGTAAAAGTCATTTTGATCATTGTTACATTTGTGTATATTTATATGATCATAGTAAATATAACATTAACTTACTATAGGGATTTTAAATTAATTAATACTAATTTCAAATACTTGTATGATAAAGTTGAATATTGTTCTAATTGGAAGGAATAAAAGTTAGTTATTGACTACGAGAAAAATGATATAATTTTTAAGCATTTATCATAAACACAGGTCATTAACCTGCATAGAATCATTAACTCAGTTCAATTAAATCAATTGAAGATAAGTATAGTAGGCGTAAAGTATGTCAAAAAAAGATGACATTATCAGCACGGCACTTCGTCTTTTTAACTCACATAGTTACAATTCTATTGGGGTTGATCGGATTATTAGTGAATCCGGTGTCGCAAAAATGACATTTTATAAATATTTTCCTTCGAAGGCTAAACTTATTGAAGAATGTTTGAATAAAAGAAATATGAACATACAGGAATCTTTGGAAGCAGCAATTGCTGAATGTCAGCCCCAAAATTACATAGATCACATTAAAACTATTTTTTTCTGGTATGACGCTTGGTTTCATACGGAAGATTTTAATGGTTGTATGTTTCAAAAAGCAGTTGAAGAAATATCAAAGTTGTATCCATCGACCATTCGTCCAGCCATAGAGTACAAGGAATGGTTAACTGGAAAGTTGAAAACAGCACTTGAAGGACTTGGTATTCAGCAAGCTATACAATTGGCAACTTTATTGGCAAGTTTGTTAGATGGTATGACAATTCAAGCGCAGATTGATACTAATACTGTAAAGATAGAAGATTATTGGAAGCGTGTTCAGCAATTAATTCAGCTTGAACTTTTGAATGCTTAGCGTCTAAAAGTATAATATAAGATCCATACAATAAGTCATTGTATGGATCTATAATCAGTATTTAAATAATAAAAAGGCGTGACAATTTTACTTGTCACGCCTCGCTGAATATAAAATTGAAAATTATATTTTTCTTCATAAATTAGAAAAATATTCATTTCAATTAGTGTGGGAAGTTTTATGACTTCCTCTTATGTTTATTTTTGTGTATTGTTTTATTTATTCCTCTGGATGTTGTTTTACTAATAAAAATAAATAGACAGACCTGTCTGTTTATATGGGCTATTATATAAACGCTATTAAGAAAATACAATAGCTTTTATTATCGAAATAAAGAAAAAAGCATCATTTTATTTATTTTCTAAACATAAAATTCTGATATAAAAAAACCGAAAATGAATTCCGGTTTTATTTAATTCCTAAATTTAAATGTTATTTTTCAACAAAAGCACGCTCAATCACATAGTCACCAAGAACGCCCATTTTAGGTGATTCTTTTAGACCATGTTGATCAAGTAATGCTGCAACATCATCAAGGAATGATGGGCTACCACAAAGCATTGCACGGTCTGTTTCAGGATTGAAACGTGGCAAACCAATTTTTTCGAATAAGTCACCAGTTTCAATTGCAGTTGTTACACGACCTTGCGTATGGAAATCTTCACGCGTTACAGTTGGATAGTAGACTAATTTTTCTTTAGCACCTAATTCACCGAAGAACTCATGATTTGGAATTTCATTTTCAATGAGATCTTGATAAGCCAATTCTGAAACAAAGCGTGTGCCATGAACAACAATGATTTTTTCAAAGCGCTCGTAAGTTTCAGGATCACGAATGGTCGATAGAAATGGTGCAAGCCCAGTACCCGAAGAAAGAAGATATAAGTTTTTACCTGGGTTTAAATCATCAAGAACCAATGTTCCTGTTGGCTTTTTAGACACAAGAATGTCATCGCCCACTTTTACTTTTTGTAAGATAGAAGTTAAAGGACCATCTGGAACTTTAATCGAGAAAAACTCGAGTTCTTCTTCATAGTTGGCACTTGCAATCGAATATGCGCGCATCAATGGTTTACCATTTACTTCAAGGCCAATCATTACAAATTGACCATTTTTAAAACGCAACGCTGTATCTCGTGTGGTTTTAAAGCTGAATAAAGTATCATTCCAATGGTGGACGTGAGTAATCTTTTCGACGTTGAAAGCAGCCATTAAAGGTCTCATTAAATTTTCAAGTAAGTACAACTTACTATTCTAATCTAAAATCATTCTCGATAAACTGAATATATTTTAATGAGCTTATCAGAAAAAGTGATTATGACTGAAATTAGTTTGCCAATTATTGGTTATATGCGTTCTCCTTATAAAGAAAAATTTGGTATTCCAAGACAACCAAATTTAGTTCAAGTAGAGTCCTATATTGAAATGTCTGAGCCATATAATGATTTATTGGCTTTCGATGGAATTGAAGAATTTAGTCATTTATGGTTAGTATGGCAGTTTCATGATAATAAAAATCAACAAGTTAGTTTTAAATTTCGCCCTCAAGTACGCCCACCTCGTTTAGGTGGAAATCAAAAAATAGGAGTGTTTGCTACACGCAGTATGTATCGACCATCACCACTCGGTTTGTCGGTGGTACGGCTTAAAAAAGTTGAAAAAGTGGGTCAGTCTGTTCGTGTGTATGTGATAGGAAGTGACTTGCTTGATCAGACACCAATTGTCGATATAAAACCCTATATTCAATACTCAGATAGTGTTCCTGAGGCAATTAGTGGTTATGCACAGCATGAGCCTGATCGAAAAACAGTCATTTGGAGTGAGCAAGCGAAAGAAAAGCAAGAAAAATTACTGCAAACAGCGCAATTGACATTACAAGTGATTGATGAGTTGCAACAAGTTTTATCACTTGATCCACGACCAGCATATCAAAAAGATGAGCATCGTATTTACGCGATGAAATTTGCAAATTTGGATGTGAAATTTACAGTGAATGTTTTACAGGTGGAGATTGTTGATTTGTCATAAACGTTACATTGTTTTATCTTAATTTATTGTAATGAAAAGATAAAAATTGAAAATTAGCGGAGAAGCCAATAAATTGATCAGGCAAGACATGAATACAAAAATTTGCCTGATAAAAGTGGTTTCTCATGTAAAAAACCAATTATGATTGTTTATTGTTGTACCTGAGTTTTGTAGCGACTTTAAATGTAGTTTTGGTTATCAATGATTTATTGAAAAATTCAGATGAATGCCGATAAGGGAACATGAGTAATGCTTTGCAATGTGGTCAAATCAGTGGTCGATTAACACTTTATATGATTCAACCCATGATATTTTTTTCGTTCGCTAATTGAACAAAGATACAGCTACGACAGGCGGTTTTTTACAATATGGAACAACGCCCATTGTAGGTATACAGGTAGGAATAAGCTACGAAGGTCAGTGGGCTTGATGAGAAAAGTGACAATCACGACGAAGTGCCTGAATTACAAAATGATAAAGATGATTTAGCTGAAGCATGGCTGAGTTGGAAGAATCAGGATTAGAATTTAAAACTTGAGTGGCAAACTTTAGATTTACCTTTTGTAGGTTCACATGATTGGTGTGTGTACCGTTTTACACAACTATTTTTACCAGCACGCCAAGATTTATGTGTAGGGCACGCCATTCTGTTTGCACTTGAAGGTGCTTTGAATGAGTAAGCATGGGTAGATATAAATTCTTCATTCATGAATTTAGCTGAGTCTAATGATTTGAAAAATTTAAACCGATCTGAATATGTGATTTATAGAAGTTATAATTTTTCAGGCGCTTTAAAGGGTGGAGTGTGGCGAATTCTTTGGCTTTACAACAGCTCTACGTAATGATGATATCTGTGTGCAAAATCGTCTTGGGTTGAAATATCTGTTTTAATTTTTTAAAAATAAAAGAAGGTAGATGATTATGATCAAACTTCTTTTTTTATATACCTATCAGTAGCTTATCATAAGGTATTAATCGTATTGCTCGCTTTTTTGTTGAGTAGAGCACATTATTTCGATAAACAATTGAGGATATATTTTTCAATCCAAGCTTCATTATTATTAGTGCTATATTGAGCAAAGGCATTTTTATAATCTTGTCGTATTCCTTAGTTTGTGCATCAAGTGTAGATGAATTCATCTGTTTGTATACTAGATGAAATGTCGTGTATAAAATTACACACTGACATTCACTTTAAAACTATTTCCAATTTTTATAAATTGAATATCGCAGTCGATAAATTTCTGAATCATCTCGGCTTGGGTCTTCGTATGTTCACTTATAACTTTCGCAGTAAATTCACCACCTTTACCTAAAGCCAAGGGCAATAACAATTGATCTGCCAAATATTCATCTGCAACAGCCTCAGACTCTAAATAAGCTTTCACCTCTTTGGATAAATCATGCGCTACTTTTTCAGCACTCTTCTTCATTTCACCTAAAGCAGAAAACACTTGTTGATGTTGCTCGTAATTTAATATGACATATGCTGTATTGCCCTGACTAATGCCTTTAAAATTCAAACGCTTTCGAGTGCTTAAATCCAATTTATTATGCAGTGTTTCAAGCTCACGGTCTGCAATATCTGTTGGAATATTTAGCGCTGCCGCATAGGCATGTGTGGAAATAAGTTGACCCTTATCTAAAGCAGTATATTTAGTCTGCTGTATCCAAGGATGAATAGTGGTTTGAATCTGCCCCGCACCGATTGGGAAGAAGCCTGCACGTTCACAATGGAAGTCGACCTGAATACCTATTTTTTCAATTGTTGGCAAGAAACAATGCGTTATAAAATCAGCAGTTGGTGCCATAGGATTATGCGTACCGCCGTGAATGCTAATCTGACTGGCTTGCGACTGCATCATCAAAGCAGGTAAAAGCGTTTGTAGTACTAAAATTGTACTTCCCGCAGAACCAATTTGAAAATCATAAGTTCCTGCTTGAACTTGCTGTGGTTCAAAATACAATTTTTGAGAATGCAATTCAGCACCTTCAACCGTTGCATTGCTGATGCGTTGTGAAGCTTGAACGCAAACTAAGTGTTGACGCATTAACCCTGGTTTTTTTCGTCCTGCACGGATATTCACAAGTTCAAAGGGAATACCTGTAATCATTGATAGGGAAAGGGCAGTACGGAGGATTTGTCCACCGCCTTCACCGATTGAACCATCAATTTGAATAGTTCTTTTTTTAAATTGTGTATTCATAGCTTTTATCTTAAAAAATAGGGTGAACATACTGTCAGCGCATGGTGATGAATAGTGAGCAGTAACGATGCTTTCGCAAGGGTTTGACTTGTGCTAAGTGATGGGTTGAATTGTGCTTAAAGGTTTAAGCTGACCCACTCGCTCTGCAAGCCACTACACGTTATTTTCAATCCTGTGTTGTGGAAGTAGGGGATCTTGCACTCGCCCAGTATGTTCAGGTTTTTGTCATCTTGAGAGATAACAAAACTTGTCAAATGTATCGTTAAGATTCAATTAAATCAATTTGCCAATTGTTTGCTTGAATCAATACATTTAAATCACGTAATTTAGCGCTAATATCATCGGCTTGCTTTTGCAAAGATGATACAGGAATCACTTTACGCCATTTAATCTCACGAGAGCTATAACGATCAGGCTCACGGTTTGTATTGCTAATCGCAGACGATAAAATTTTATGGCGTTCCACCAACTCATCACGTTGGGTGAGTAAAGCTAGTAATGAACGGCCATCATTTAACTTTGCCAAAGCATTGGTTTGGTGAATGGCAAAAACCAATTTTTGCGATTCCTGAGTTAATGCAAAGACTTGCTTCAATAGCTCGTTTGGATCTTCCGATGGTTCATCGCCATCTTGTACCAATACATTGGCATTGATACGCTGTTTCAGTGAAGCGAGTTTCTTCTGTTGATCGCTTCGTAGTAATAACGCTTCTGCGAGTTTCATTTTTTATCCTTATAACTTCAATATTTAGTGAATATTTAACACAATAATTTGATATAAATCCTGTTGAGGTAAAGTATTTACTACAACTGATTCTGCAAATTCTATAACTTCATCTAAAGTTTGGTCTTCATGCCAAGTAGTCATGAGGTTGTAATCATCATCTTCAGGTAGATCATAATTACAAAATTCTAGGTAACTCCAATCCAAAGCATCATCCCAAATTGAACATTCATGACCCCAAGCTAAAGCCCAATAACATTGCTCTGATTTTACAATCCAATCACAGCAAATATTTCGCCATTCATTACTCACACTATCGCTATGTATTGTAATCACTAAAATGTAAGGTTTTTGCGGTAAATCAAAAGTAATCTCTTGATTCGAGATAAGCTCATTATGCAAAACTACAATATCTCTATGTGCCATCAATTTTCCCTACTGAATAGCATTCTCGAATTTTCAATGAAGCAAAATTCATCCTGACTAATTTCTTTAAAATCCAGATCAATATCATGAATTGTATTTATGTCTGTATTCACACTGCCTTGAGTCCACGATTCAATAATTTCAAATTGAATCTGATTGTCCATTAAATATTTAAATATTTCATATGCTATTTTAGTTGCTTTAATGGCTTGCTCATCTTCACAAAACCAATCTTCAGGTGGATTAAAGCCCAATTCAAGTGGTCTAATTCTAAATTGGCAACTGCATGACTGCACATTCGGATAGCCTACAATATACCAACGATGTTCGAATTTCATTTCAATAATTTCAGGAACATAATCGGGAAGATGTTGCGTAAATGAAATATCTTCACAGTTGAATCAGGCTAAATCTATCCATTGTTCTGTGCTAATCAGCAAAACATTACACATCATCATCTCCTTATTAATCTGCGTGAAAAGACACTCATCCTTTTACACAAACAACCTGATTTAGCGTATAAACAACTTCCACTAAATCACTCTGCGCTTTCATCACATCTTCAATGGGTTTATACGCAGACGGAATCTCATCAATCACAGCTTCATCCTTACGACATTCGACACCTTGCGTCTGTGCAATCTGATCTTCCACAGTAAACTGTTTCTTCGCAGCAGTACGGCTTAATACACGACCTGCACCATGCGAACACGAACAGAAAGACTCCTGATTTCCCTTACCTTTTACAATAAAAGACTTTGCACCCATTGACCCCGGAATAATTCCATACTCACCCAAACGCGCACGTACAGCGCCTTTACGAGTAACTAGAACTTCTTGCCCGAAGTGCTCTTCCTTGTCGACATAATTATGATGACAATTCACCGCTTCAACTTTGGCATTAAACGGTTTATTAATAATGATTCGTAAAGCCTGAATGGCTGCTTCCATCATTAACTCACGGTTTTTCATGGCAAAACGTTGCGCCCAACCCACAGCAAACCAATAATCATCAAAATGTTCTGTTCCTTCAACCAAATACGCTAAATCTTTATCGGGCAAGTTAATAAAATGCTTCTGCATATCTTTACGTGCAAGATCAATAAAATATGATCCAATTGCATTTCCCACACCACGAGAACCCGAATGCAACATAATCCACACTTGTTGATGCTCATCTAAACAGATTTCGACAAAGTGATTTCCTGTTCCGAGTGTCCCTAACTGCGTGCGATTATTGGTGTTTTTTAAACGTGGATGTTTGGCACAAATATAATCAAAATCGGTTACCAACTCAGACCACACAGCATCGACACGTTCAGATGGATTTGCCCAAGAACCTCGATCACGTTGTCCACGGTTTTTGGTCATTCCATGTGGAATTAAACGCTCAAGCTCGGTACGTAAAGCGAATAAATTATCGGGTAAATCGGAAGCGGTCAGGGTGGTACGAGATGCCATCATCCCACAACCAATGTCGACACCCACCGCTGCGGGAATAATTGCACCTTTAGTTGGAATCACACTTCCAATGGTTGCACCAATTCCAACATGCACATCTGGCATCACTGCCATCCATTTGTAAATAAACGGCATTTGTGCAGTTTTCAAAAGTTGGTCTTTCGATTTCTCATCAACAGGAACACCTTTGGTCCACATTTTAATTGGGACACCTTTAGAATCCTGAATAATGTTATAAGCACGTTCATTCGATGCTTGTTTTTCAATTTGTTCAATTACTGACATAGTCATTTTTTTATTCCTTTCTCTATACCTGCCTGCCAAGCAGTTGCAGGCAGGTGAATGTCATACACACTATGATGTATGTTATGTATATTGCAGAGAGTGTGCCAAGTTTGGTTTTGATTTAATTTTTATTTATTAATGTATTGATATTTAATTGATTAATCTATTGTATATGAGTTTTTTATTGAACTTTTAGTGTTATAGAAATTATTTTAAGTATAAAAATAAATAATTAAATATAAAAATAGATAGATATTATCTGGATTGAAATAACCATTACATCCGCCATGGCGATATAAATGCCAGGGTGAGCGTTCTACCAATATGAATTGAAAATAAGATAGAATGAAGAAAATAACATAACAATAGGGTAATTATGTCAAGCCAAACAATGGTTTCATTAGAAAAAGCACAATCTTTATTATTAGATTTACTTGATCAACAAGATTATTTTAATGTTGAGCTAATGGATCAAATTCAACGCTTAGTGATAGGGCATGATCAATATTTTCAATTGCAGTGTTGGCAAGATTTGTTAAAGCAAGATACGGCTATACGAAAACATTTCACGGATTTTTTAAAATTTTATTTGGAATTTTTTCCAAAAATTCAGCAAGGCTTTGAGCAAACTATGGTTGTGCAAATGCAGAAATTCGAAACTGCATTGCAAAAATATCAAACTAGTATGACGGTGGACGATCAAACTGAAACATGGAATCAACTACAGTCAGATTCTGAAATGGCTTCGATTTTCCAAGAGCAATCAGGACAGCAACAATTAATATATTTAAATTATTGGCTACAGGCATTTAGTCCGTTTGCAGAACACAATGTAAGTTTGTTTTGGCAAGTATTTCAGATTTATCCAATGGAAACATTTGAATTGTTACTACAATTGCCTAGATCTTACTTAAAAGCTGAAAATATAGAAATTTTCTATCAATTATTTAAAGAAGAAAAATTAAGTTTTGCAACGGCAGGTATTCGCCCCACGCAGTATATTCAGTATTTTTATGATCAATTTCCAGAATTTTTAATGCAAATCCCACAGCGCTTTTTGCAAACATCTTCTAGTCATTTAAAGGAAAAGTTAATAGGTTGTTTGTCTGATCGTCCTGTGCTTTTGGTAGAATCTTTACAGCAGTTTATTTTAGATACTTTCATTGAATATGCTAAACATTCTAATCAAAGCATATTCAATATGAGTTTGGATGCTTTAGCACAATGTAAAACAATCATTATTCCTACCGAAGTTATTCAAAATTTAAAAGATTTATTACATGATGATGAGGTCTGGTTTCGACCGATGTCAGCTATGCGAGCATTACATGGCATAGGTGTACAAGATCAATGGTTTAAAGATCATTTACTTGATGCTTTAAATCATGCTTATGGTTGTGATGATGAATCACCCCAAAGCACCAGTATAGATTTACTGGTACAGTGGCAAGAGAAAGGCTTGTATGTGGCTGATAAAATTACACAATTATTAAATGAAGCGATTGCAGAAAATGATCAAGACGTTATTAAAAACCTATGTGTATATTTAGATGCTTATCCACAATTGGCAAGTCATTTTCAACCTATATTGTGGCAATGGATTGAATCTCTAAGCCAACAGTCTCAGGGTGAGTACTGGCTTGATGGAAAAATATTGAAGACATTTTTACAGTTGAGTGAATGGGTAATATGGCAACCCAATACTCAGCAATGGCAAAGTATAGAGACCGTTTTACATGAAATTTTAGAGTATTTATCACCTGAAGATCGTGAAGAATATTTTGAATCATTAATACAAAATTTAAAATTAGATCGGGTGATTATTCAGGATTTAAAAGAATACCACATTGTCAAAGATCAAGAAAATCATGCTGAGAATCAGGAGAATTAAAATCCAAAGTCACAAATAAAATTGTTTTTTAAGTTGAATTAGCTATATTAAAATAAGTGAAACTATAAAATTTTATAGAAAATATGCAAAAATCTAAAAAGACAGTTGTGATTGGTTTTGTCGGTTCAACACTCGATCAAGGCAAAAAAGAAGAGCGTTGGCAACGGTGGCGACCAACGCTAAGCTTACTGATGCATGAAGATTTGTTGGTTGATGAATTGGTTCTATTACATGATCGTCGCAGTTCAAGTCTGATTGAGCACTTACAAAAAGATGCTGTGCAGATTTCACCACATACACAGATTAAAGGGCATCAAGTCAATATTCGAGATCCGTGGGATTTTTCCGATATGTACGGTGGGTTGTACGATTTTGTAAAATCCTACCCATTTGATATAGAAAGAAATCATTACTTTTTACATATCACTACAGGAACGCACGTCGCACAAATTTGTTGGTATTTACTCATCGATGCGCATTATTTACCTGCAAAACTCATTCAAAGTTCTCCGACAGGTAAGCAACAACCTGAAGGTGAATATCGCATTATTGATTTAGATTTATCACGTTATGCCGCTTTAACGCAGCGTTTTGAGCATGAACAATTGGAAAATTGGCAACAGCTCAAATCTAATATTGCCACTAAAAATTTGAACTTTAATCAAATGATTCTGGAAGTTGAACTTGTTGCTACAAGATCAAGTGCACCTATTTTAATTATGGGTGCAACAGGTGTAGGTAAGTCACAATTGGCAAAACAAATATATGCTCTTAAAAAAGAAAAGTTTCATCTAACTGGGCGATTTATTGATGTCAACTGTGCCACTTTAGTCGGTGATGGTGCAATGTCTACATTATTTGGACATAGCAAAGGTGCATTTACGGGGGCAGTTTCGGCACGAACAGGTTATTTAAAAAGTGCAGATAAGGGTATTTTATTTCTCGATGAAATAGGTGAGTTGGGTTTAGATGAGCAAGCTATGCTACTCAAGGTATTGGAAGATAAAATATTTTTTCCTGTCGGAAGTGATAAAGAAGTTCAAGCTGATTTTCAATTGATTGCAGGGACAAATCGAGATTTACGAGAAGAAGTTCGAGCAGGGCGATTTCGTGAAGATTTATGGGCACGTTTAAATACATGGACATTTTTTTTACCGAGCTTGAAAGAACGTCGTGAAGACATTGCACCCAATATTGAGTTTGAATTACAGCGCTTCGCCAATGTACATCAACGGCAATTACGTTTTCATAGTGATGCTTTGGAGAAATATTTACAGTTTGCACAATCACATGAGGCGACTTGGCAAGGGAATTTTCGTGATTTAACTGCAAGTGTTACGCGTATGGCGACATTGGCAAATGGTGAGCGTATTGGTTTAAATGAGGTGAATGCTGAAATTAAAAGACTGCAAAATATTTGGAATATTGGTGAACATGTAGAAAAACAATATTCAGGATTAAGCGCTATTTTGACTCATCAAAAGATTGCTGAAATAGATGAATTTGATCGTATTCAACTTGAGGGTGTGATTGAAATTTGTCGCAAATCGAAGTCGATGGCAGATGCGGGACGGCGTTTATTTGCAGTGTCTAGAGCGGAACGGCAGAGTACCAATGACAGTGATCGGGTGAAGAAGTATTTGGCAAAGTTCGGGCTGACTTGGAATGTAATTTCTCAATAAAAATGGGGGCAATAATTGCCCCCATTCATGTATTACGTACAAAGCAATATTTGTTTAAGGTACTAGTAAAAAACGTGAAATTGCAATTCTTAACTGTTTTAAGTAGCCAGTAAAGAAATGATTTGCACCCGGTAAAACCGTAATAATATGACGTTGGGGTTTCGCCCATTCTATCAAATCACTTAATTTTGTGGTTGGATCAGCTTCACCATGTACAAATAGAATATCACCCTTAATGGCGGGCGTTTCATAATTACGAATACCATCTACAGTTGTCGTTGGTAGACCACATAAGATCATCTGTATAGGTTTGAGCTCATCTTGTAGCGCATGATAGGCTTTTGCCATTACATGTGCCCCAAAACTAAAGCCTCCTGTATAGAAAGGTAGACCTTTGTGTAATTGTCTAACATGTTTAATAACATCTAAAATGTCATCAGTTTCGCCAAAACCTTCATCGTGGATACCTTCGCATTGACCTGAACCACGAAAACTTGGGCGATAGACGACACATCCCTGTTCAGTCAAAATCTGAGCAAGTAAAGCGGGAACTTTATGTTGAGGTGTACCACCCTGAAGCGGGTGTGGATGACAAACGACAGCAAATCCTTTTACTTCGCCCACAGGATAGTCAGCAAAAACTTCAATTTTGCCAACCGAACCTTGTATGAACAGTTGTTCGGACATAATTTAAACAATAAATAGTAGGGAGAAGGTGTATTTTACCGATTTTGCTCACAGAAAACACAAATTGGCATTAAAATATTCTGACTGTTATAGTTTGATTAGTTATTTTTTGATCAGGAAAACCATGCTTGCTTTAATTTCACCCGCAAAAACACTCGATTACGAAACTGCGCTACCTACAGATAGCCACACTTTACCAAGATTACTTGATCAATCACAACAGCTTATCGACGTTAGTCGTAAGTTATCTGCTTCAGAAATCGCCAATTTGATGAGTGTAAGTGAAAAAATTGCACAATTAAATGTAGAGCGTTTTCGTGATTGGAATATTGACTTTAGTTTTGCCAATGCGCGTCAAGCTATTTTTGCATTCAAAGGTGATGTCTATACTGGCTTAGATGGATATAGTTTGTCGCAAGATAATCTCAATTTCGCACAAAATCATCTACGTAGCTTATCAGGTTTATATGGTTTATTGCGTCCACTTGATTTGATGATGCCATATCGTTTAGAAATGGGCACAAAACTTGCCAATGAACGCGGTTCGAATTTATATCAATTTTGGGAAGATCGAATTACTCAATTGATTAATGATGATTTAGAGCAAGTAGATGCTAAAATTTTATTGAATATTGCTTCAGATGAATATTATAAATCTGTGAAAGAAGCCAAAATTCAGGCAGAGATTATTAAACCCGTATTTTTAGATCAGAAAAACGGTAAATATAAAGTCATTAGTTTTTATGCCAAAAAAGCCCGTGGTTTGATGGCACGCTATATGATTGAACATCAAATTGATCAAGTAGATGGTATTAAATCATTTAATACGGATGGTTATTATTTTGATGCAGAAAGCTCATTGAAAGGTGAACTCGTTTTTAAACGTGATGAGAAAGTGGCTTAAGTGATTTAGCCTAAGAGTGAGGTGCCCAATGCAAAATGATCATGAGAAATTTCAGCAGTATTGGGCACAATTTTCGGCTGAATTGAACTTAGATAATAAGCAAGTAGAAGAGTTATATTCATTACTTATAAATGCCTATTCTGAGTCACAGCGTCACTATCATACTTATCAACATATAGTTGAATGCCTTGATTTATTTCATCAAATTAAAGAACAGTTGAATGATACCATCGCAATTGAACTTGCGATTTGGTTCCACGATGTGATTTATGATCCTAAAGCCATAGATAATGAAGAACAAAGTGCAGAGTTGATGCAAAAGTCTTGTTCAAATTTATTGGCATCTGATCAAATTCAAAAAGTCTATGATTGGATTATTGCGACAAAAAAACATCAAGCATTAACTGATCAAGATTTAAACTATTTGCTTGACATAGATTTGGCAATATTAGGAAGTTCAACAGCTCGCTTTGCCGAATATGAACAGCAAATTCAGCAGGAATATACTTGGGTTGAATCTGACTTGTATAAGCTAAAACGAGCTGAAGTTTTGCAGTATTTTTATCAGATGCAGCCAATTTATCAAACGCATTACTTTAATCATTTATTTGAAGATCAGGCGAAGCAAAATCTGTTGAAGATGTTGTCTAAAAAATGAAAGACATCATCAACAATCAATCCTAGATGATTTCTGATTGATGATTATTTAAAAATAATAATTAAAAACAATAAAATGACCAATCCTATACCAATACGAATAAACCATTGTGTGCCATCTAAAGCTTGTTTTTGTTGACGGCGGGCACGTGTAGTGGACGTATTATTTTGTGGAATTGACTTATCAAAAGAAGGTTTTTCTTGTGTAGCCTGATCATAACGTGCAGCTAAATCGAGTAGCCAACTTTCTGCCTCTTTATCTTCGGCGTGAATACCATTTTCAGGCGCTGCAAAAAAGCCCATCGCTGTATCAAAGGACTCTTCGTCTAATTTCACTTTAGCAACTTCAATCAAATTGTATAAAGCTTGTTTAGGATTGCGTTCTACATATTTACCATTGGCATAGAAGTAAGCGATGACTTGCATTGCATCTATATCATGTTGTAATGCTTTAGTTTTGAGTAGCGCAACTGCTTCTTGTTTTTGCTGTGGTGTATTATCAGCATCATCTAGGACAGCTAGAATAGCTCGTGTCGATGTATGACTTGCCAATGTAGCTTGTATACTTTGTGGTTGAGGTGTCGCTGTTTGCTGCTGAATGGATGGATTAGATGTAGCGTGAGTCGATGTTTCAGGTGTATAAGCTTGTTGATTAGATTGTTTTTTTTGATGTGTATTCAGTATTGCAATAATTTGTGTTTTGAACTTATGCAAATGATCTTCTGAGGCTGCATCTTCAAGCGGTTTCAGTAAAATATGCTCTTCAAAGCACTCTTCCCAAAGCTTTTCATGTGTAAAAGCATTGATAAACTCAAAGGCTTGTTTATAAAATTCAGCCATTGCAGGGCTAAGCAAGTGTTCAGGAATATCTGATTCAGTATAGCGAATTGCTGAAAATACTTTTTCAGCTTGCGTTGCTGTTTTTGGTTGATAGGGAATAATGAGTGTTAAATCAATAGGCGTTGTGTCGTATACCCGAATTTTCATATAGATTGCATCTGTACGACCAGAGGGTGGGTAGGCGTGAATATCCTCGCAAAAAATTAAATAAGGGTGTTGATAGATATTTTCATCGAGCTTTTTTAATATCTCAGATCGAGCATTGTCAGACATTTCTTTTACGATATTAATTTTTTCTCCTTCAGGGACAAGAACCATCGGGGGGAAAGACGAACCTTGCATCATAAAGCTGGCATAAGCCGCAAAAAAACCTGCCTGTGCAAAAGCAGTCTGTATATTTGGTGGTAGTGAAGCATCCGTTGCAAAACGTAAAGAGGATGGAAAATACCGAATAGGTCCCGATTGTAAATCTGAGGTTTGCTTTTGAATATATGCGACACAGCTTTGATTGTTGGCTGAGGAGTCAAAAAGTAAAGTCGTAAGTACTGTCATTGGGAATGACATACGATCTTCCGTCACACAGACCTGATCAAATTCATGGCGGAATTCAAGATCAGGTTCATTGCTAAAACGGGCTTTATATTCGGCAAAGTCAAACCACTTTAGCGAGTTTTGTCCCAAATGTGCGATGACTGCACCCAAATAATAAGTCATCCCAATGAGGAAGTTAAGTTTTTCTCTATTTTGAAAAAAAGATGCAAAATCATGTTCTGTGAGTAATTCAGTTTCTCTAATACTTTGTAGTAAGACATCGAGTTCAGCGACACTGCGTATAGAAAAATCAAAATCAATCAGATCAGTGCTGCTCCGATAATAGTTTCCACCGGGCATATAAGTATTATTTTGTAATGCCGAAAGATATTGTTTCGCCATTTCATTTGTGTCGCGCTTTTTACTTTGATTGATGGTCTCACAACGGTTTTCTACGTAATTTTTACAATTGCGTTTTGATTCAGTACCTTGATAGAGTAAATCTTGTAAAACACCTAAAGGCAGACAAACTTGCTTTTCAATGATTGCTACCATTGAAGAAAAGAAATCGAGAGGCAGATTATAATCAGAAGGTAAAATTTTTATAGCTTCATGATAGTTATACCATTCTGTTTCTGTAGAGGTTCTTTGGTTGATGGTTTCGCATATGTAGCCTGAAATACTCATCAGAAATTTAAGACCATCAAACTCTGCAACAAGATCATTGGGGCGAACATTTTGATGATGTAAGTCGATGAGTAATTGATCAAGTTGATCAAGACTTTCATCACTATAATTTGCAGTAATTTGAAATAATCGTTCTGAATAGCGTAAACCATTCTCAGGCAAAGTCTTAGCATGAAAGTGTTGCATCAATACGTGCATATCTTGTTGTGTTTTTCTACTCATACGATTCTTCTTTTTCAAGCGATGAAAGATATTTTTCGCAAGAATATCAAATCACTATCCATTATGTATATAAATTACGTAATGAATTAAACTGATTAACTTAACTATTTTGCTTAAAGGCTTCAATTGCACGAATACGGCTACTTTTAAGGTCAACAATCGGTTTTGGATAGTCTAACAACATATCGGGATTTTTAGCATAAGGTTCATGAATGGTCTTGGCATCTAAATGCGCAAGTTCAGGTAACCATTGACGAATATAGTCGCCTTGCGGATCAAACTTGATTGACTGACTGATCGGATTGAAAATTCGGAAATAAGGCACAGCATCTGTTCCTGTCGATGCACACCATTGCCATCCACCATTATTGGCAGCCAAATCGCCATCCACAAGGTGTTGCATAAACCATTGTTCGCCTTGTCGCCAATCGATGAGGAGGTTTTTACACAGAAACATCGCAACAATCATACGAACACGATTATGCATCCAACCTGTTGCAAGTATTTGACGCATACCTGCATCGACAATCGGAATACCTGTTTTTGCATTTTGCCAAGCCTGTAAATCATCAGGCGCATTACGCCAAGGAATATTTTGAGTACTGATTTTGAAAGGAAAGTTTTTCGATACACGAGGAAAATCGAACAAAATATGCTGATAGAATTCACGCCATAATAGTTCATCGAGCCATGTCTGTTGACCTGTAGACTCAATTTGAAAATAGCCATTTTGCGAACGAAATAAGGCTTGAATACACTGTCGAATAGAGAGAATCCCTATGTTTAAATAGCTCGATAGTTGGCTTGTTCCCTCAATATGTGGAAAATCACGTTCAGTATGATAATGCTCAACACGATCTTCAATAAAATTATCAAGTAAAGACCAAGCATGTTGCTCCGATATAGTCCATATAGGATGTGTATTGGTTTGCCAATTCGATGAGTAAATTTGTTCTACTTTTGGAATGTCTTCCGATTCAATGTTATAAGCAATCGGGGTTTGAATCTCAGGTTTTGGGTAGCACTGTGGAATCGAAATACTAAGCTGTTCATAGCAATATTTTTTAAATGCACCAAACACTTGATAGGGCGTATTGCTTTTATTACGAATTGAACCGACAGGAAAAAGTGTACGATCATGATGTAAAATTAAATCTTGGGCATGTTCATTCAGTAATTTTTGTATTTTAAAATCACGCTGTAACTCATTCACACCACATTCGATATTTGCATGAACATGTTGAATACTTAAGTCATTACACATCTGTTGAATATACGGTGCGATATCGTGCCAAAGTGGTATAGTTTTAATAATGAGTGGAATATTAAGCTGCGCCAAGTCTATTTTGAGTTGTAACAATTGACGTAAATAAAAATCAATTTTGATAGGGGCATCATCATGTTGTTGCCATTGCTCAGGTGAGAGTATGACTAAGGCAATCGCTGAACCTGATGTTGTTGCATGCCACAAAGCACTATGGTCGTGTAGTCGTAAGTCTTGTCTAAACCAAATGAGTGTATTTTCTGACATAACGAGGCTGAATAATTCTAGATAATTATTTTTGATTATTCACTTTTTATGGACTTTAAATCAACTGTACGTATGAACTGAATTTCAGTTTGATCATATTGTGGCTGTTGTAGTTGTTTTTGAATGAGTCCAAAAATAATTGGATTCCATGCAGATAAACGTTGGTCATTTTCTTTCCAATGGTATTCGGGCCAATCACGTTGTTGTGTAATTAGATTAGATTCTTTTTCCATATCTTGCATAAATTTGAGTACAAACTGAGTACCACGCCATTCGTCATCTGCAAAGACTTTTTGACCACCAATATAGATTCGATTCTTCATGTGATCTGGAATTTTAAGTACATCAGTATCATTAATTAAAAAAAGTCTACGCCAAATATGGGTATAGGGCTGTTTATAAATTTGTTTATAAAAATCAGTTGGATTCTGTGGGAGAGTAGGGAGATTTCTAGTGCCACTTCCATTCTCTCGTTTTAGTGAGCGGTCTGCCCAAAATGCTAGACTTTCCAAATACCATGAATTTTTAAATTGTGTATAACTATATTGGTATAAATGAAAAAATTCATGAGTAACAGTGGCCCAAGAGCCTGGAAAACCATCTAAGTTATTGGAAATAACCAAAGCAATAGAACACGGCATTTGAATCATATCTTTTGCAATATTAGGATGTTGAGCTGCTCTTTCAAAGGCTATTCCATTTCCCTTCATATTTTGCAAAAAAATGGCAATTCCTGTTGCATGGTTTTGATAACGAGGTGATTTGAGTGGAGAGCGAAAGCCTGCTAGGTGGAACATATCACGGCTACTTTTAGCTTGAAGAGCAATATTTTCAACATAATCAGGAATAGTATTTTTGTTGATATCTGCTGTTTGTGGAATTTTATGCTCACTATTGGGTAGATCTGAGTAATACACATAAAATTCATCGAGTTGATAAACTTTATTCAGTTCATTTGCCCAATTAGGTGATGAAATATGGCATTGGACGGTTTGAATTTTTTCTTTTGCATAGGTATATGACGTAATTAGGTTTATGCTTAAGAGTACAAAAGGAATTGTGAGCTTCATTTTTATTATTTCTGTCATTTTGATAGAATTTATTCTTTTTGACATAAAAAAGGCAAAGTATTTACTTTGCCTTTTCAGATCAGTTAGATCTTAGTGGTGATGACCACCTGCACCGTGTACATGACCATGCTCAATTTCTTCAGCAGATGCATCACGAACTTCAGCAATTTCAACATCAAAAGTTAAATCTTGACCAGCAAGAGGGAAGTTAGCATCAACAATAATGTTGTCGCCTTCAATTGCTTTAACAGTAACAATTTGAACGCCATCATCAGTTTGTGCTTGGAACTGCATACCTGCTTCGATGTTTTCAACACCTTGGAACATTTGAGCAGGAACTTCTTGAACTAAATCAGTGTTGTATTCACCATACGCTTCAGCAGCAGGAATCGTTACTGTGAATTTATCACCAGTTGTTTTGCCTAAAAGTGCTTTTTCAAGACCTGGAATGATGTTACCAGCGCCTTGCAAATAGACAAGTGGCTCACCTTGTGATTTGTCAAGTTGCTCACCTTCAGCGTTAGTCAACGTATAGTGGAAAGAAACCACGTGGTTATTTGCAATTGCAGTCATGTCATTGATCCATTCAATATTTTAAGGAAGCTATCATAAAGTGAAATGCATTTTTTGTAGACTAAAATTTCTAAAAAAATGCATGTTCATCGGTTTTATGACCGTTTTTTCATTAATAAGGGCAGTTTGTGCAATTTCAATGTAATTTAATGCGTGGAGAGATTTTTCGTGTAACAAAATCTTTAGCCGTCAGTAAACCTGCATGTGCATAACCATAAATTGTGGCTTGATGAATACGATAGAGTGAAACATACATCGACTTGGCAATGAAACCTTGTACATTCACTTGCCCCATTAATTCACCTACCGCTTTATTTTTACTAAGTGAAACCAAAGAGCCTTTATCTGAAAATTGAAACATAGGTTGCTGACGACCACTTAGGCGAGCACTCATGGCTTCCACTAAAAAAGCGGCTTGTTGGCTTGCGACTTGTGCACGAGGTCCTAGTGGAGGTTCACGCGCGTCTAAAATACAACATGCGCAATCACCAAAGGCAAAAATAGATGGATCGGCTTTGGTTTGTAATGTGGCATATACATCTAAACGGCCCATTCGGTCTTGATTAAAACCTTCTAAATTAGCAATGACAGACGGTGTTTGAATACCTGCCGCCCATACTTTAAGTTGTGCATCAATAGAGGTACCATCGGTAAACCACACTTTATCTGCATCAACTTTTTCAACACGCTTTGCTGTGAGTACTTCAATTTTCATACGTTGTAGTTGTTGATTAGCATGTGCAGCTATTTTTTCAGTTAAAGCAGGTAAAATTCGATCTGTACCTTCAATTAGTGTAATTTGTACATTTTGAGGGTTGATTTTATTCAAACCATATTTATAAAAATTTTGCTTGGCTTCAACCAATTCAGCAGATAGTTCTACGCCTGTTGCTCCTGCACCAATGACTGCAATTTTTAAGTCACGATCAATATTTTTATTTTGTGCGTCTAGATATAAATGTAAAAGATCTTGTTGGAAAATATCAGCTTGTTTACGGCTATCTAAATAATGACAATAATCTTTGACACCAGGCGTATTGAAATCATTGGACACTGATCCGACAGCTAAAATAAGTGTGTCATAACTTAATGTATATGTATCTGTAGAGCTGTCGTATTTGGTACTTTGAGTTTTACTCAGTGAAATAATCTTTTGTTCACGATCTAATTTTTCAAAGCGTCCTAAGACAAACTCATAGTGATGTTTGGCTGAATGAGCATAATAGTTGGTTTCCTCATCATTTGGGTTCATTGTTCCAGCCGCAATTTCATGCAGAAGAGGTTTCCAAATATGTGTGAGCTTTTGATCGACTAAAGTGATTTTGGCTTTGGATGATTTACCAATGGTATCGCCAAGTTGTGTTGCGAGCTCGAGTCCGCCTGCGCCACCACCAACAATCACAATATGATGTAGATTGGACATGAAAATTACCTAATTGTTGTTATAAAAAATGGAATGGCACTAATATGCCATTCCATTGAAATATTTTTATGATTCTTGTTTTACAAATTACATTTTTACAATAAAACCAAGTTCAAAGCTTGGTTTTATTGTTTTCTGTTTTTGGCATCTCTTATTAAAAATCGATTAGGTTAAAACAAAGACTTTAACCAATTGATCAGGCGCTCAATCCATGAGGCTTGTTCGATTTGGACATCATCTTCAATATCAAAAGTTTGAATCAGTTGATCACCTTGATAAACATTGACTTTAGCCAAATGCATGATTTGAGCCAATGGGGCGGTCAGTGAAGTTTCATTCAATTCGACATTGAGTTTAGTTTTTGTTGTTTGTAAAGGTTCGATAGTACTGATGACACCATTGGCATGTGTTTGCATGACTTTAGAATTGAGATTATCAAAAGTCATCAAGTCAATTGGGGTAGGGTTGCTATACAGTGAAGTGGTGACAAGTTGTGGTTTTTTGGCTTCAACTTTAAAAATCTTTAATGTTGATTTGACCACAGGGAGTTCAGCAATCAGTTGTTTATCCTTAATGGCAACTTCATCACGTGTATAGCTATAACCTAAATTTAATAGTTTATGTGCAACTTCAGCACGTTTAATAGCACTTTTAGCGCCCATTACGACTACAACTAAACGGCGATCAGGCGATTCAATTAAACCTGAAGGACGTTTGGCGCTGAGTGCAAGATTGTAACCCGCAGCTCTAGTGAAACCCGTTTTTAAGCCATCGACACTTGGATCATTTTTTAAAACAAGATTCGTTGCATGGTGAAAGCGTTGCTTGTAGCTAAAATTTGGCATGACTGAATAATGCATATATTCAGGCGTATTTTGAGTTACCGCTTGACCTAATAGCGCCATGTCATGTGCCGATGAAAAATGATCAGGCATGGTCACACCTGGTGCATTGGCAAAATGCGTGTCCTTCATACCCAAAGCTTGCGCTTCTTTATTCATTCGAACAATAAATGCGGGAACATCGCCTGAAATACGTTCTGCAAGGGTCACAGCGGCATCATTGGCAGACATTACAACCAAACCTGCTAATAGCTGATCTATTGAAATTTGTTCCCCTTGTTTGAGATACATTTGAGATTCATCCCACTGTACCATCTGCACTACAGGCGTTGCGGTTAAAACCTCATCTTTACGCAAATGTCCTGCTTTAATTTCTTTAAGTGCAATGTAGGCAACCATCATTTTGGTCATAGAGGCAGGTGCACGCTGAACATGACTATTATGCTCAGCAATAATTTGCCCTGTTTGTGTGTCAAGGATTGTCCAAGACTCAGCCTCGACAGACTGTGGATTGATATTAAGTAGTGCAGAATTTACAAACGTGGAGCAACACAGGCTGAGTATTGCCAGTGTGGAAGTCAAAATTTTCAACAGAGATACCTTTTATAGCCAATCCGATGGCGATGAATATAGAAATCACTGCGAATCCTATGCTTTTTTATATGATTTCGCTAGCCAGTTTTGTAGATAAATACGGCAATTTCTGCATGAATTTATAAAAAATGATAATCTAATTGTTAAATTAACTTTCCACTGTTTGTTGAAGCAAAATTATGTTGCACTATCAGATCGAATTTGACGATTATCGTCAGCATTTAGTTCATGTCACACTGCGTTTTCTTGCAGATCCAACACAGGTTTTATCATTACCCACATGGATTCCGGGCAGCTATCTGATTCGTGAGTTTTCTAAGCATATTGAATCTGTTCGCGCGTATGATGAAGCTGGGCGTGTACTTAAAATCAGCAAATTTGAAAAAAATAAATGGCGTTTATTTAATACTGATCATGAATTGATTACAGTTGAATATGATGTTTATGCCTATGATTTATCGGTACGTGGTGCCTATGTCGATCAAACACGTCTGTATGTCAATCCAGCATGTTTATGTTTAGGCTTAGATGGGCAGGAGCATAAAGCAGTTGAAGTTGAAGTTTTCTTGCCACCTGAGTTGAAGCATTTTCAAATTGCGACAGGCTTAGCGTCAAAAAGTTTGGTCAAAGGTCGTTTTACCTTAAAAGCCGACAATTATGCGCAGTTGATTGATTCGCCATTTGAGTTGGCAGAGCAGACTCGCTTTAGCTTTGAAGCCAATGGCATTCCACATGAATTTGTGGTTTCGGGCAAACAAGCGATGAATATAGCTCGTATGCAGCAAGATATTGAAAAAATTTGTGCCACAGAAATTTCAATGTTTGGTTCTGCACCGTTTAAAAATTATACCTTTATGACCATGGCAACAGGTAATAGTTATGGTGGTCTTGAGCATCCTAATAGCACGAGTTTGATTACTCCGCGTGATGACTTACCTAAAACTGATGAGCCAGAAGAACCTTCAGCAGATTATCAACGTTTCTTAGGTTTATGTAGCCATGAATATTTCCACTCATGGTTAGTTAAATTTATTCGCCCTGAAAATTTTGCTAATTATGATTTGAATCAAGAAGGCTATACCTCTTTATTGTGGATTTTTGAAGGCTTCACTTCATATTATGATGATTTAATTTTACTTCGTAGCGGTGTGATTTCTCAGGAATCCTACATTAAATTGTTAAAAGTACAAATTGATCGATATTTGCAAAATCCAGGTCGAGCAATTCAATCAGTTTCAGAGTCAAGCTTTGATGCATGGGTGAAATTTTATCGCCAAGATGAAAATTCAAATAATGCCGGTACAAGTTACTATAACAAAGGTTGTTTAGTGGCGTTGTGCTTAGATATGGGTTTACGTTTACGTGGTTCAAGCCTAGATGCATTGATGCGTAAACTGTATGAAAATGCACAGAATGGCATTCAAGTGAATGAACGTACTATTGTCGATTTATGTAATGAATTGACAGGTGATGATTGGATTGAACAGATTAATCATCTCATCAATACCACAGATGAATTACCTTTAGATCAATTACTTCCAGAGTTTGGTTTAAACTATACATTGAAAAATGACAAGTCTTTACCTCTGGGCTTAAAACTTGTTGATAAACCTGAAGGTGTATTGATTCAGTCTGCACGTCGTGATGGTGTTGCTGTTCAAGCGGGTTTATCTGCTAATGATGTGATTGTGGCGATTGATGGCATTAAAGCAACAGTTAAACTTGTTGAAAAGTATGCCAAACAAGAAGGTACATATACTGTATTTGCATTCCGTCGTGATGAGTTTATTCAGTTTGATGTACAAACAGGTGGTTCAGCTTTAACGGAAGTTGAACTAAATGTTACTGATCAAAACAAAGCAGATACTTGGTTGAAAGCACGTGCTTAAAATCTTAATATATTCTTATATATCAGATTAATATGTGTTTAAAGATGCAATGTAAATGGTTGATGTTAGTTTGTTAATAATTCTTTGAATTCTCTCAAACCCTCCTTTTCCAAAGGAGGGAGCTTTCAATAAGGAAAATTTATTAAAGTTGAGATTTTTCCTCTTTTTAAGAGGGATTATGGGAGATTTTTAGGATTTTGTATAATTATTAACATAAAGGATCGGCATAACTATAAACCGCGCTTTTTTGATGCCATTTTCAATGTTTTTGAAAATAGCCATGTATATTGAGTTTAAGAGAGTTCTAAGTTTAAGCAAAATGTTGAATGGAATGTAGTGAGTGAGTTGTGTTTTGCAATACGCTATTTTTGAGTATTGGATTGAGTGCATTTAGAATAGGTTGAGCAATTGCATTTCGCATCAGTGGACTTGGCAATTCAATTGCAGTGTGTAAATCCTCACAGGTTTTACGTTGTAAATAGTGTTGTGCTATTAAGGGATCAAAAAAGCTTGCTGTTGTATAGTTTAAACCAACAGAAATGACTGTACGCCCAGTGTGTAACGCTTCGGACAACATAGTGTCGCTATCTGAAGTGACAAAAGCATATTGGCTACGCTGTAAAATATCGCAAACTGCAATATTTTGTATAGGTGTGATTAAACGTAACTGCTGTTGTGTCATCCATTGCAGCATATTTTCAGAAAAAGGTGCTGTTCGTCTAGAAGTTATAATATTGCCTTGTAAATGATGTTGCTGACAAAACTGAGTGAAATTTTCAATTATTGTGCTGATGTGTTGTTGATTAAAAGGATATTCTTCGGTTGCTCCACCCAGTAATAAACTTGCTTCTTGTAAGGGGAGTGTATTTCGAATAGTGGCAAATTGAGCAAGCGTTGGACCAACAGGAACAATAATTTGTGTACAGGCATTTTTCTCAGGAACAGAGGCAACAATCCAATTTATTAAAGCGGTATTGAATTTCCGTGTTCCGCCAGAGTACAGCAGGGGAATATGGTATTTACGTGATAAATAGGCTGCATAAATCAGATTGGGCATCCCTGAACACACAATGAGTTTTGTATTTTCAATGCCTTGTGGTTGAAATTTGAAGAAAATTTGTCCAATGATTTGAAATATCTGGGGAAAGTGAGAAAGCTTTTTTAATATGCTGACCAATTTTTTATTCAATTGAATTGGTAGTTGAAATGATATTGTATTAAAAGGATGCTGTTCTGAAATCATTTCAGCAATAGCGAGTGATGGATTCAAGTGACCTTTACGACCATCATGGATCACTAATATATTGGGTAGATGTTGTAGCGTAGTATTGATCGTCACGGTCGCATCCTTACTTCGTTGAATTTTGTATAAAGTAAGCATAACCTTGTTAGATTAATGGCTAATTAATCAAAAATTAAACAGTGCTTAATCTAGGCTTAAAGCAATTTGATGATGCCTTTTCCAATGATGATTTTATTTTGAGTTATTGTTATTCAGAACACTTTAAAAATTGAGCTAAAAAAAGCTCACCGAAGTGAACTTTTTATATTTAACTTTAATAATCAGGAAAGATTAACGACCGTTGCGTCCACGACCACGAGGCGCTTTCGAGTTTGGACGCGTTGTACCATTGGTTTTACGTTTTGGCTTTTCGCTATCATCCATTTGCCAAATACGCTTCGTACCCGATGTTTTCTTTACAGAACCATCTTTATTTTTACGAACCATTGGTTTACCACCTGTACCTCCTGGTTTTTTTACATAAGAACGAGAACGATACGGTTCTTCAGGAGGAAGATTCTGGAAGTCAGGATACAGTAGTGGTTCGATTTCTTTGATTTCACCTGGTTTTAAACCCATTTGTACAAGATCAATTGCACCAATACGTGTACGAATCAAACGTAAAGTCGGGAAGCCCACAGATGAAGTCATGCGACGTACTTGGCGGTTACGACCTTCACAAATCTGAATTTCAACCCAAGAAGTTGGCACATTGGCACGGAAACGTACTGGAGGATCACGATCCCACAACCATTCAGGTTGTTCAATTTTTTCAGCTTTTGCAGGCAAAGTCATGCCATCTTTTAGCTCAACACCTTTACGTAATTGTTCAAGTGCTTCTTCAGTTACATCACCTTCAACTTGCACAACATAAGTTTTGAACTTTTTATTGGCAGGATTGGTAATGTACTGATTTAGCCCACCGTGATCGGTTAAGAAAACGAGACCTTCTGAGTCCATATCTAAACGACCAGCAAGACGTAAATCTGGATCGCTGACAAAGTCAGACATGGTCATGTGTGCTTCATCTTTACGGAATTGGGAGAGCACGTCATAAGGCTTATTTAGAATTACAATTTTCATAGTAACCAATTGATATATATAGATAGAATATTGTGGATTGCGTGGGTTACCCGTTTAATTACCCGTTTTAGGGAGAATAGGTAGCTGAGTAAAATAAAATGCCCACTAGAATGTGGGCTACTATACCATATTAAGCTTTACGCTCTTCAACTTTATTCCGAACATAAGATGAGTACCAAAACACATCTTTTTCAGTTTGCCGAACTGGTTGCTGTATAGCACCAGATTTTACAAAGTCGTAAAATTTATCATTACCAATTGCGAGCAGTCTCATAAATTCTTTTGCTCGAATTCTGTGATCAATTTCCATCATGACACTTCTTTCAAGCTTAGTATTAAATCTTCAGATAAATCCATTTGAGCTGTTGATGACACATAATCTCCATTTTCATTTTCAAGCTCAGATGCCTTACCACCTGCATTTAAATATGCGGTTTTAAAGTTTAGAAATTATTGCCAATATTGTGAAAAAACGTCCTAATCTATTTATTTTGACTGACGATGTTTATGGTACTTTTGCAGAAAATTTTTAGAACTCTTTTTGCAATTTGCCAAATAATACGATTTTGGTTTATTCATTCTCGAAATATTTTGGTGCGATAGCATGGCGAGAACGAATTTCAGGCAAGAGTTGAAGGTGGGTGTTTTTTGCTCATCGAAAAGATGGCTTTTAGTAAATAAGTTTGACTTGAGCTAAATTGTTTAGTAAAACTTCAATGATTATTTAGAATAAATAGCAAAAAATAATCCTTAATCAGCGCAATTGAATAAGGGGGGAAGCCTCACAGAAATGTGGGGCTTTTTTAATACCTGAATTTTAGAGATGTGTATGACATGCAAAAAATCCCCTAGAAGGTGTTTTTTAACGTATATTGTTGAGCGTTCAATATATAACCACTAAATTTAATAAATATTGAATGCCACTTTTGCAGTCTTAGACTGTTTGTTATTTGACTTTTTGAGGTATTTTTATGAATAAACTTAATATTAATGTACAAGATCAATTTGGTGCGAATTACGCCATTGAAGCGACCTTAGATGAAGTTGTATCAAGTGCAGTTAAAACCTATGAACGAATTAAATATATTATTGTAGACAATGAACTGATTCGTCCTAGCTTTGAAATGTTTTTTCAAAGTGTAAATACTGGAAAAATATTTAAAATTATTGAACATTAAGTAATATAAAAACCCAATATATGTGAGTTTTTATATTTGGCTATGTATTAGATAAATTTAATAATGATTGTATTACTTGTATTTTAGGCGTATAAAGACACTTCGTTGATGCGGGATGGAGCAGTCTGGTAGCTCGTCGGGCTCATAACCCGAAGGTCGTTGGTTCAAATCCAGCTCCCGCTACCAACGAAAAGAAATTAAAGTTTAATACCCTAACTAGCTTCGTGCTTATTAGGGTTTTTTTATGCCTGAATTTTGACTAAAATAAAGTTATGAAAAGACAACGTAAGATATCTGAATCTCCAAAGTCTTGTTGGACTACTGAGCAAGACTGTATATTAATTGAAAACAGCTCATTGACTAATAAGGATTTAAAAGTACTACTCCCTTATTCCGATGATGAAATCTATGAGCGTAAAGAAGCACTTGGTTTAGTTAGGCGACAAAGGCAAATGATGAAAGGTGCCTAGGTGTCTTTTTTATGCATGGCGTTTATTGAAATTATGCGAGACTCTATTTGTTGTTGAAAATATAAAATTTATCAAATAGTAAAAAAATACTATTGTTATATATAAAAAAATTAATAAAATAGGTTGTTAATAAACTACAATAAAACGGTGGTGAAAATTAAAACTTATATTTTTTCAATACTTGTAGGCTTGACTGTAGTTATTTATTTCTTAGGTGTAATTGCACATCAGGATAGTAAGAAGAAAAGAGAAGCTGAGATTCGGTTAATTATTACGGATGCAGAGAAGCAGCTTCACGACTTTCAGAGCAAGTAGCTTCATTAGATGTTTAAACCACCTTCGGGTGGTTTTTTAATGGGCGTACTTTATGGATGAAGACAGCTATTTTTGGAAAACCAAGAAACGCCCACTTAAAACCAAACTAAGAACTAAGCAATTTGCTAAAGAAGAAAAATATTTTGAAGCTGAAAAATCCTTATTTCAAGAGTTAGAAGAAAACAACATTGGTTATCGCAGAAAATTTCAATTTGAATCAGCTAGAAATTGCTGGCAGCTCATGGTCAGTGGGGCATGGTGGCAAAAAGATAGCAATTGCATTGTATAAATATGATTTGTCCGAAGAAAGGGGATCAACTGTACATCTTGAGCCTCATCAAATTTAATCAGGTTTTACGATTAATTGGATTAAAATGCAGTTAATAGATTAAAAGGTGAAAAGATCAGATCATTTCCACCAATGGATCTAATTGATTGAGCAGAGGAAGAAGAAACCATCTGCTTAGAATCTGCCGTGGATTTCAAAGAATGAGTGATTGAAAGCTTTCTAACTATTGGAGGTATACTTCATAATCCTGATCACATTGCGACTAATTTCATTCTTGGCATCATTGAGAATTTAATTATATTGCTATTTACTTGTTTTATCTTCAAATTTAATGTCTTGAAAAAATTACTCAAATACATTTCTTCATTTCAGATAAAGCTATATGAAAAAATGACTAGAAAGTAGATCAATAGTATTGTGTTTTTAATTGATAATGATTATTACTATACTTAAAGTTTAGCCATTTAAGGTTTTATGATTTTTAAATACAAGTTATCAGAATCATATGTATTTATCTATTTGTTAACATTACTCAGTTTCATCGGTTTGGCGGTATGTATTACAGATGTTATTCAACATATGCCAAATTGAAAAGTAAATCTAAAAGCACCCAGAAGGGTGCTTTTTTATTGTCAAAAATAATGGGGCGTATGTGAATGAACCAAGTTTATCACTGTGGAAAAGATTAAACGAAGTATCGGATCGACTACAGAAAGTATCTGAGCAGTTGGTGCAAACAAATGCAATTAATAAAGGATACCATCAAGCATTTGATCAGCAACGAGTAAAAGTTGAAACGCTTGAGCAGAAAATTACAGAGCTCAAGGCGCAATTGCCATGCTGAAGTGGGAGCTTGATTGACCTTGGTGTGGAATTTTAGGTGGTATATAGATGATTGGTTTTGGTACCACAATTTATCCCAATGGCATTTAAGCACAAGCCAAAGCGAATATGACGTATGATTTAAAGACATTGCATCTGCTGTGAATAGTGCTTTAACTGTTTCGATCAATCATAATCCGTTCGATGCATTAGTATCGGTTGCCCACCGCATTGGTACAGGTGTTTTTGAAAAATCTACATGACTTAAAAAGTTGAATGAAGCAGATTATACGAGTGTCGCTACTCAGTTCAATGTTTGGAATAAGAGTGGTGGCAAGGCGATGCAAGGGCATGTGAATAGACGAGTTGTGGAACGAACGTTGTTTGAGAAAGCCATCGATTGAGGTTTTTTTATTTTTCTGAAAAGTTTTATTAAAAGTATCCGCTATAACCTCTAACCTCTGCTCATAAATTCTTGATTGAATGTTTGAATTTTTTATCTTTGGTTTTTATTTGGACTGTTGGGTGACGATACAAATAGCCCATTAAAATCAGTGTGCCAATGAGTAAGATAAAGGATGCCAACATAAATTGGTGGTGATAACTTGCACCAAATTTTTGTAATGTACTGAAAGTTAAACCACCAATGAGTTGTGTTGTGGCAAAGACTAAGGTAGCAATACTCCAAAGTTTTTTATATTGCTGATTAAATAATTGCAAAATAGTATAAGAGGTGAGAAAGACCACCGCAGGATTAAGCATTCCAGTTAGAAAAGAAGATACAAAGGTAAAAATAGGATAAACATTTAGCACAGCAATTAAAATTGCAAGTACATAAATACTATAAAGAATTTTTAAAGCGGTGAAATTGCCAAATTTTCGTGCCAATAAAAATGCCACAAATGCCACAAATGCACCTAAAGCACTACCAATGCCATATAAAATCCAATTGAAATTGATCCAATACAAATTGAGGTTTAGTGTATTACTCAGATAATCAATCCAAAACAACGAGTGCGGTACGTAAGCAAAGGCACTGCTTGCATACACCATTAATAATGCCAAAAACAAACCATTAAATACAGGTATTGTCGTTGTCTGTGTAGATTGATCAGTTAAATACGGTTTGAATTGATACAATAAAAAAATCAGAACCATACAAATGAGCGCTGAGCAAGAAAATAATAATAACCAAGCTATTTGGGTTGCAATCTGATCAAGCCACGGCAAAAACAGCGTTGCCATCAAAACGCCTAAACCAATTCCACTAAAGCCAATGAAATTAATGCTTAAGCGATCTTCGGGTTGGCAACATTGTGCAATTACACTTGGTGATAAAATCATTAATAATCCACCACTTATGCCCGAAAGAATACGCCAACCGATATACCAACTTGCAGAAAAATTAGAAAATGCACATGCCAATAAACTGAGTGAGCCTGTAATTGCTGCCATTTGAATATAGAAAGGTAATTTTTGATTTTGTGGTAGTTTTAAAGCCCAAAATGCACCAATCAAATAGCCCAATAAGTTCGCACTACCGAGTAAACTTGCAAAATTAGTTGTCCAATCATAAGCCTCACGAGTGACAGGTAACAGTGCGGTATAGGAAAAACGTAAAATGCCAATGCCCAAACACATGCTTAGACACAGGAAAAGGCTGAGTTTTATTTTGTTGGGGAACATCCTGTTCACTCGTGGCTTAAAGACAAATTTTATTGAACGTTAAATAACTGAGCCGTTGCTCACAATACGACTTTGGTGGATCTTTATCCAAAAGCATGCTTAATAAAGCTATTAAATAAATCAATGGATGATTTTAGTAGCATCTAATGTAAGTAATTAATTAAGGAGACAAATATAGATTGTTTATAAAAAATTAAGAAAAGCATTGCAGTTTTTCTGATTTAGTCGCTATAACGTTGTTTTATTGCTTATTATAAAGAGAAGATGTGTAGAGAATAAAATCAGCTAAAAACCGAATTTTACGGTGATCATTCAATTTGGCTTATAATAGACAGATAGAAATACTTGGAATAAGAATGAATTATCCTTTGATCATCAATATCGCTGTATTTGTAGGCTTGATTATTTTGCTGTTGCAAACTCGTCGTACAAATTGGAGTTTAGCAAAAAAAGTCTTGGCAGGTTTAGCCGTGGGCGTTGTTTTTGGTTTGGGTTTACATGCAGTTTATGGTGCAGGTTCTGAAATTTTAAAGGAATCCATTCAATGGTTTAACGTAGTTGGTAATGGTTATGTCAAGTTATTACAAATGGTGGTGATGCCATTAGTTTTCATTTCCATTTTGAGTGCGGTAATTAAATTACATGATGCCTCATCTCTTGGCAAAATTAGTGCGATTAGTATCGGAACTTTATTAGGTACAACAGCAATTGCTGCTTTTGTCGGTGTTATGGTTACGCAGCTTTTTGGATTAACTGCGACAGGACTCGTACAAGGTGAACAGGAAAATGCCCGTTTGGATAAAATTAATGCAGATTATGTTGGCAAAGTTACAGATATTAATGTACCCGATATGATTTTATCATTTATTCCAAACAATCCATTTGCAGAGCTGACAGGTGCAAATCCAACATCCATTATTAGCGTGGTGATTTTTGCGACTTTCTTAGGAATCGCAGGCATTCAACTCATTCGCGATGATTCGACGAAGGGGCACCGTATTGTCAGTGCTGTGGAAACTTTACAAGCATGGATTATGAAGTTGGTTCGTTTGGTCATGACTTTGACACCATATGGTGTTTTTGCATTAATTACCAAAGTCGTTGCAAGTTCTAATGCTGCGGATATTGCTAAACTTGGTGGTTTTTTAGTTGCCTCATATTTGGGTCTAGCCATTATGTTTGCGGTACATGCTCTTGTTTTATTGTTAAGTGGCGTCAATCCATTACGCTTCTTTAAGAAGGTTTTGCCTGTACTAACCTTTGCATTTACCAGTCGTTCAAGTGCTGCAAGTATTCCACTGAGTATTGAGGCACAAACCAAACGTTTAGGTATTCCTGAATCTGTAGCGAGTTTTGCTGCATCATTTGGTACGACTATTGGTCAAAATGGTTGTGCAGGTTTATATCCTGCCATGTTGGCAGTGATGGTTGCACCAACTGTTGGTATTAATGTACTTGATCCACTCTGGATTTTGACTTTGGTGTGTGTTGTGACACTGAGTTCAATTGGCGTTGCTGGTGTGGGTGGAGGTGCAACCTTTGCAGCACTCATTGTTCTGCCGATTATGGGCTTGCCTGTGACTTTGGTGGCATTACTCATTTCAATTGAACCATTGATTGATATGGGGCGTACTGCACTGAATGTCGATGGCTCAATGACTGCTGGTATGGTGACGAGTCAAGTGCTGGGACAAACTGATAAAAGCATTTTACTCAGTGATGATGATCTAGAATTGAATCATCGTTAATTTGTATGTTGCTTTAGGCAATATTGTGATTGATCAAAAAGCGCATTCAATGTGAATGCGCTTTTTTTTGCTGTAACCATTTTTAAATTGAAATTGTATCTGTACTCAAAATAGCAGTGATTTAAAATACAATCAAAGGAGAGATATTATGAAAATGTATCAGGTCGATGCGTTTAGTCGCGAATTATTTAAAGGTAATCCTGCTGCGGTTTTAGTGCTTGATCAGTGGTTAGATGATGCCAAAATGCAAAATATTGCCTTAGAAAATAATTTAGCTGAAACGGCATTTGTGAAAAAAATAGCATCTACCCAAGAAAATGTGGACAGTTATGAAATCCGTTGGTTTACGCCCACTGTTGAAGTAGATTTTTGTGGTCATGCTACTTTGGCATCGGCTTTTGTTTTGTTTAAGGATTTTACCCAAGCAAAGACCATTCATTTTCATGTGAAAAATTTAGGTATTTTTATTATTCGTCAGGCAGAAGATGGAAAAATTGAAATGAATTTTCCTGTGCGTAAGCCTGAGAAATTAGTCAATTATCCTGCATTATTAAATCAAGTGATTGATCGACCTTTTAAAGAGGTTTATATCAATGCTCAGGCGTTTATTTTGGTGTGTGAATCTGCACAAGATGTGATTGAGGCAACGCCAAATTTAACAATCATTCGTCAACTTGCCTTAGAGCACCATATTAGTACCGCTATTACCGCAAATTATGATGATTTGGATTTGACCATTACGGCACAGGCAAATTCATCGCAACATCATGAGTATGATTATGTTGCTCGCTATTTTGCACCACAAAAAGGTATTGATGAGGATCCTGTCACAGGTTCGATGCATACAGGACTTGCGCCATTGTGGGCGGAAAAGTTAGGGAAAACTCAACTGATTGGGTATCAGGCATCGCTACGAGGCGGGGCACTGTATTGCTCACTTTTACCTGAAAATCGAATCGAAATTTCAGGTTATGCGAAACTTTATATGCAAGCTGATATTTTTGTTGATTAAAATTTAAGGGGCAGACCCAGTTTGTATGATGGGGATAATCATTGATTGTATATAAATAAAGCACTTTGTTTTCAAAAGTCAACTATAAATTTGATTCAGCTTTTTTTAAGATATAGGGCATATAACCTTTAGAACTTTAAAAAGCTGGATTAATTTATGCTTATGCAGTTGAAACAACTGACGTTATCTTTATGTGTATTGGGTTTTGGTACATCGACATTCGCTCAAACGGTACTTGTAAAATCAGAACATCAAATTGAAGAATATAAACTCGATAATGGTTTTCGTGTACTACTTGCACCAAATGATAAAGAAAATAAAGTCTTAGTGAATACGATTTATTTCACTGGTGCATTGAATGATCCTAAAGGTAAAGGGGGCTTAGCGCATTTACTTGAACATTTGGCATTTAAAGGTACAGAAAATGTCAAAGGTGAAGAATTTCAGCGCAGACTTGATCAGCATACGTTAATGACCAATGCGAGTACCGATTATTACTCGACCAAATATACCAATATTGTGCGACCTGAAGTAAATGCACTAAATGAAATTATCCATCTTGAAGCTGAACGCATGGATAAATTGGTACTACAAGAAAAATTTGTACCTTCTGAAATCAATATTGTCATGCGTGAACGTGAAGTGCGTATGGATCAGCCGTTTGCCGTGTTGATGGATCAAATGTGGAAAGCAGCATATGGTAATGAGTCACTTGGGCGTTTACCAATTGGTGATTTACGTGAATTAAAATCAATTAAAATGAATGAGCTACAAACTTTTTATCGCAATTGGTATGCACCTAATAACGCCGTGATGGTCATTTCAGGTAAGTTTGATAAAGCTGAGGTTTTAAAGCAAATTGATCAACAATTTAGCCCAATTGCAGCGCGTAAATTGCCTGCACAAGCGGTTGTTCCATTACTCAATTCGAGCAAAATTGAACCTCGTAAATTTCAAGTGAAAAAGGGCAGTGATCTTGCTCGATTCAATATTTATTTAAATGGTAAAAATGACAGTATTCAGCCAGCATTATCCGTAGCACCGTATCTATTTACTTTACAGCCGAGTGGTCATTTGTATTCTGAGATGGTGGAAACAGGCATTGCAACAAATGTACAGTCTACAAGTTGGCTTGATAATAATTTTAATTTGGTTTTTCTTGGGGCAATTTATGCACCAAACCATGATGTAAATAAAATTGAAAAATCACTGATTGATGGTGTCGAGCAAAACAAATCATTTACTGATACTGAGCTAAATCGTGTCAAAAATATGATGAAAAATGGTCAGGAAACATTATTTACAAATGCTGTTTCAGTCGGTTCGATGCTGAGTGATTATGTGGTGAGTTCAAAAGGTGATTGGACACAATATTTCCGAGATCAAGAAGCGATTCAAAAATTATCAGTGACCGATTTAAACACGACACTTAAAGATTTTTTGGTAAAACCTAATCGTATAGAAGGTGAGGTTTTACCCACACCCGAAGATCAAAAAAAAGCACAGCAACAAAAAGCATCGGAACAACCAAAAACACTCGATCAGCAAAGTGACGCGGTTGAACCATTAAAAGATGCGAGTGTGTATAAGCAGGAAGTGAGTCAGTATTTAGCAACCACAGATGTGAAATATGTCGAGATTGAAAAGAAAATTCAACGTGGTGCATTAAAGAACGGCATGAAGTATGCATTGTTTCCAACGACAACCCGAGATGATAAAACCTATGCGACATTGTTTGTCAATTTTGGTACAGCACAGTCATTGATGAATAAGAGTGAAATTATTGATTTAACTGCGTATTTACTTTTACGTGCATCAGATAAATATAGCCTACAAGATATTACAGATAAAACCATTGAAGTAAGTGGATCTGCTTCGGCATCTGCGTCAGACAATGGTATGGTGATTCAGATTTCAGCAAAGAAAGATCAATTTGAACATTATTTCAAGTACATGCTCTCTGTAATGAAAAATCCTGCATTTGAACAATCTCAATTTGATTTAATTAAATCACAAAGTTTATCGAGTTTGGATCGTCCTTATACTGAACCAGCAACAGTATCAGCATTGACTATTGCACGTTTACTTGAAAAATATCAACCAGGTGATTTACGTTATCATTTTGAACCTGAACTTGCGAAAACGCAGTTAAAAAATGCAAATAATGCTCAAGTCAAACGGCTATACACAGATTTTTTTGCAATGAATTATGCGCAATTGGCCATTACGGGTGATTACGATGCTAAAAAAATGTTGAAAATGATTCAAAAAGAATTTTCAACATGGAATGGTAAACAAAATTATCAACGTATTGCGGATGATTATTTTGAATATAAAGGGCAAAAAGTTCATGCACTTGCAGAACAACGTGAGTTTGGTAGTTATCAAGCCATTCAAACATTCCCAATGGGGGCAGATAGTCCTGAAACTGCAGCCATGATGGTCTTTGACTATATTTTAGGTGAATCACAACTCTCTTCACGTTTAGGACAAGAGTTACGTGAAAAAAATGCTTTGGTTTATGGTTTTGGTAGCAGTGTCCAACTTGCCGATTGGAATGACTCAGGTGCTTTGAGCATTAGTGCAAATTACACTGCAGGTAAATCCGCAGAAGTGTCAAAATCTGTGCATAAAGTTTTACAAGATATGATCAGCAAAGGCGTGACTGAGCAAGAAGTTGAAGCAGCTAAAGCAGATATAATGAAGAAAAAAGTGACAGCGCTTGAAGATGAACGTCGTATTCATGGCATGCTTGCACCACAATTAGAGCGTGGTCGTGATTTGTTGTATAGCAAACAGCGTAATCAAATTTTGGCAAATTTAACTGTTGCCGATGTGAATGCGGTGATTAAAAAATACATTAAACCTGATCAATTAGTTGAAGTGATGTCGGATCAATACGGTCAAGTACAGAAATAATTGTTGTATTGCATCTAATTGAAAAAAGCCATGCTGATTGAAAAATGAGCGTGGCTTTTTTATATCATGATTTAAAAACTATGCTTTATAAACGATAAAATTGTTTGGCATTATGATGAAAAACACGCTGTAAAGTTTCATCATCATAGTCATGTACGATGTCACTGAGCGCATCAATAATATTTACCAATGATGTGCTAACTCGATCCATTGGAAAATTTGAGGCAAACATTACTCGATAACGACCAAAGCTATCGAGCGCATGGGTAATGAGTGGTGCAACCAAATCAATAATTTGCTGTTTAGATGCCTGTTGTTTTTTCTTATGAAATTGATGCCCAAGTACAGGCATAAAAAGCCCAGACATTTTGGTATAGACATTGGGGTAGGTTGCAAGTTCAGCGATGGCATCTTGCCAATGATAAAAAATATTTTCACGAGCAGTTTGCGTCAGCCCTGTAGTTTGTCCCACTTTGCCAAAAAGTCCTGCGGGTGTACCCAAATGATCAAGAACAATAGACGTCTCAGGAAAGCGTTTCGCAAGCGCAATAACATCTTCAAGTTGGGTGGAATAAACCCAAGCATCAAAGCTTAGATGATGACGTACAATTTGTTCAAAGCCTTTTAGGAATTTCTTATTGGTATATAAGTGAGGATCATTCGCCCAAGCATGAATGCCTTTATCTTCATGATGTGCAGCCATACGTCGTATACCACGTAATCGACTAGATGCTTTTTGATGTAAGGCTAAAATCTTTTTGAAATTGCTATCAGTCGGATCGGCAGTGGCAACAATACCACCGAGTTGAACAGTGTTGGTGCCAAAGGGAAGTGACTCAATAAACTGTGTTTCAGCAACTACACCTTTACCTTTAGAATCAGCCCAACTTGCTTCGACATGTACGACTTGTTCGACTGCATATTGTCCAATATCTTGTTTGTAGTCTTGTGGCAAATACGGACGGGTGATGTGAGTAGTTAAACCTACTGTTTCGATGAGGTCTTTGGATTTGACTAAGCGTACTATTTTATCGAGTAAAAACGGATGTTTGCCTAATAGCTTGACGGCAAGTGAGGCTACATGTGGCGTGTTATATGGATCCCATTGATGAATGTGTGGGTCAATCAGGGCAAATCCAAGATTTTGCATAAGTCATCCATATATTTCATTATTATGACTCGAATATAGCGTATTTTTTATACGGGTAAATCTATAAAAATGCTCAAAATTGTATGATTTGGTAAGTGTAAAAAATCATCATATTTTGGAGTTATCAAAAAAATGCGCAATAAAAAAAGCCCAGAAGGGCTTTTATTATTCATAGAGACTCTTTAAACATTAGTGTTGATGGTTATGTCCATCTTTGTCAAGATCATGTTTATGCGTATGAAAATCTTCATTTTTACGGAAGCGTAAATAGTTTTCAAATTGCTCACAATATTCATCATAATTGTCTTCAAGCATCATTTGAAACTGTTGCAAGATATAAGACATCACTTGTTGTTTCGCATCACGCATTTCATCGCCATCTTTAAAGGTATTGGCTGCAACCCAAGTGTTAAAGCGAGCAGTCCCGAATAGCATTGCTGAACTAACTTGACCACGTAGTTCATCAGGGTTTGGTTTTTGACCTTTAGGTGGACGGCAAAATTCATTGGCTTGTTTAATGAATTCGTCAGCACGCTCAAAAAATACAGCATTTAAGGCTTCTTCATCGGTAACATCAGTCGCGTTGATTTTTTGAGACATGACTTTTTTCCACAAATAAATAACTGCATCATTATAAGCAAAGCCTTGCAGAAACAAAACCTTTGACTTAATCTAAAATAGCCTAAGTATCTATTTAATTATTGTTATGAATAGGGATGTCGCGATGTCAGATACAACAGAAATGCTCGTTTTAAAGAGAAATCCGATTCAAAAAAGTACAACTAAAGCGGTTCAGCAAGATGTGATTGCTGTGCAAAGTCTAAAAAGTGATATTGCTCTATTACGTCAAAATACTTGGCCACCTGCAGAACTTGCCAATGTTGAAGGCTTACCCATTTATTATGGTACAAAACGGCAGATCGATGAGTATTATCGACAATGGACAGGGCTCATTGAACGGGCACAAGACTTATTCCAACCATTTATGGAAGATCAGGTTTTGGATGCAATTCAGTTGCCAAGTCATTTAAATTTACCGTTATTTTTCTTTCATGTCGATCGCATACGGATCAATAAAACTCGTGCCAAAGAGTCAAAAACTTTTCGCGGTATTGCAAGTTTAATCGATAAATGTGGGCAGTTTGATCCGAGTGAAATTGCCATCATGTCACAGTGGTTAAACAGTGATGATACGGCTGCGTTAGTTGCGCATCGAGAATTTATCGATCTACGTACCTATGTATTTCAGCATGGGCAAAGTGAATATACACGCACTCGTTTTTATGTAAATGGCATTGTATTGAGCGTTGAAGATGATTTTGAATTGGTTGATGCACGTGATAAACCACGAAAACAACGCAATGACAGCTATAGTGATCCTTTGGCAGATAACGAAACGTGGAAAGTTTTTGGTAAATATCGCTGATGTATTGATTTGCAGGTTTAAGAAAGGTTGCATCAATTGGATAAAACTGATGCAACCTTAATTGTTTACTTCAAGAATTTACGACTTACTAAGAATTGCTCAGTCGCTTCAAGCAATTTTTCAGCATAAACTTCTTGTTTTGCAGTAAGCCAGCCGAGTGCAAACCAATCACTTGCTTCAAGTTCACTTTGCTGTAAATAAGATGATGAAGAGGCAAGTACTTGATATTGTTCACAGGCTTGTTGAGCATCATTTAAAGACTTGCCATATTTTTGCAAATTTTTAACATCATAAATTGAGGTTAAAAGTGGAAAGCTAAACTTTAACTCATTTAAATGTTGAGCCAATTTTTCTAAGCTTTCCAAATCTGATAAATCTGCCTGAGTTAAACTTTCTTGCAACTGCTTATACTGATTTTGCAGTGTATTTTGTGCAAACCATTTCAAATCATGTGTTTGAGTTTTTTCACTAATGCCTAAACTAAACATTAATAATTCAAGATAATGCTGTACATTTTGTGTCGATTTGACCAAATTATTAAGCTTTTCTTTGGCATATAAAATATCTTTATCAAGACTTTCTGCCGTTTTAGGATTTTGTAATAAAGCCCCTAAAGTACGTTGCATATGCTCAAAATGTTGCAAATTTTTAAAATGGCTTTCAAATGCTGATAATTGATGTGCCCATTTATCGACTTTGTGATCCGTCCAATCACTGAGCAAAGATAAACTTAAATGTAAATGATGCAGTGCCAATTGTGCTTGTTGTACATGTTCATCTTCGGCAACTTGTGCAGAAATAGCCGCAATATTGGGCAATAAATGCTGTAGATGATTTGCAATCAATAATCGTAAATTTTGATCGGCGGAATCTTTTTTATTAAAAATAGCTTCTTTTGCCCCAGTTGCAGTGCTAACGTGTTTTTGAGCCACAAGTAAAGCACCAAACTCAGCTTTACTACGAACATCAAGCCACAGTTGATATTTTTTAACCCATTCAAAACTAAAAGCCAATAAAGATTGTATCGAACCACTTTTAAGCTCAAATTCAACTTCATGGATTTCTTGAGTCGCAGATTCAGTCCGAACTTCGCCAATATCTAAGCTAATTTCAATTTCAGCATCTTCAAAAGTAATGACACGAAGGGTGCGTTGAATATCAGTTTCAAACTGCAATTTTAATTGGTCAGCTTGCTGACCGAGTACCTGATTCAAAATCTCTTTTGCCGTAGGATTGGCCTCATAAAGAGAGAGGTCTAAATTGGGTGCTTGTTCAAGCTCGCCCAAATCAGCGTTGTCTTCAAAACGGTGTAAATGGCTTTTTCCAGCCGCTTTCAAGGTTTGAATCCAACGAGTACCTTCTAAACGCTGACGCAGTGCGGCATGATTCTTTGAAAGCAAACGATCTTCAGAATCGTAGTATTTTGCCTGTAATTGAATTATTTCTGACTTTTTAGGGTCTAATGCTTTGAGTAAAGCATTGCGACGTGCTTCGGGAATCTGAAATTTTAATTCAACTTCTACCATGTCTAAATCCTGATGCAATCTTTTGAATTTTTATTTGCAAGTCCCGATACTTAACGTAGCTTTGAAATCGGAGAAGTTTTGCAATCGATTATTGTAACGCAATTTTTATCATGAACGTTGAACAGATTTGATTGAGTGTATGTTTGTGAATGGATTTATGAATCGTAAGGAAAGCATAAATCTTCTTTGCATTGTGCAAATTTTGGATTATTGTGGATGGAAACTACAAGGAAAATAACATGAATGCACAGGTAGTGCCGAAAGGCGAATTGCAGCAAGCGCCACAATTTCAGTTACCCATTAAGAACTATTCGGAATTTTATCGTTTTTATTTGACTGAACACCGTAGCATTATGAGCCGTCGTTTGCATGCGGCAGGTAGTAGTCTTGGAATTTATTTTTTTAGCAAAGCTATTCGTCAACGTAAAGCAAAATATTTTGTTTATGGTTTAGTTTCAGGCTATGCCTGTGCTTGGGTTGGTCATTTTGTCTTTGAAAAAAATAAGCCCGCGAGCTTTAAACAACCGTTTTATAGCTTCATTTCAGATTGGCGTATGCTGTCAGATATTTTACGTGGAAATTTGAGTTTACGTGATCGTAAATTCGATAAAATTGACAGTTGATTGTTAAAATATTAGTTCATAAATGAAGCACAATTAATTTTAACTGATCGTACTTCATTTTTGAAAATATTTGACCATAAAGCAGAATTCAGAAGAAGCATCTATGGATGAACAGGACATTGAAAAGTTGCATTATCAGGTTTTAGATATTGGACGAGTTGTACAGCAGCTAGAATATAATCTGACTCATGCTGATGCTTTAGATCCTGATTTACATTAGTCGAAGTAGCTAAAATACATTCCTGCTTACTCAATATTAGTTCTAAAATTTATATTCACAGACCCGATTTAGTACCACAGCATTTACAGGAGTGTGATTGGCGTAAATATATTCCTCAATAATTTAATGTATCTAAAAATACATAAAAATAGATCTTTCTTTAGCCCATCAATAATTCCTGTTGTAAATCGGCTTGTTTACGTAAAAAATCCCAGACTAATTTAATTTTAGGTTCATGTTGCAAATCGACCAAGGTTAGCATCCAAAACGTATGGGTAAAGTTGACATCCTCACTTAAGACTTCTTGTAATTCAGGCTGATCTACCGCAATAAATCTCGGCAAAATAGCTAAACCTGCACCTGCACTGACAGCAATTTGTTGAGCTAAAATACTGTTACTGCGAAAACATGCGGTTAACTGCAAAGGTAGACGTTCCAAGCGATACAGCGCAGAGCTATAGACTAAATCATCAATATAATCGACAAAACGATGTTCCGATAAATCTTCTACACGGCGAATAGGCGAGTTACGCTGTAAATACTGCTGACTACCGTACAGTTTAAGGCTGTAATTGGTCAGTCGCGTGATAATAAAAGGTCCTGATTTTGGACGTTCAATTGAAATGACAATATCGGCTTCGCGGTGCGATAAGCGAATGGTTTTGGGTACAGGAATTAGGTCGATGGTCAGCAAGGGATAATGCTGTGAAAATTCCGCCAGAAGTTGAGCTAAAAATGCTGTTCCAAAACCTTCAGGTGCACCAATTCGGACGCGTCCTTGCAGTGGATTGGGCTTTTCAATTTGTAAAAAAGATTGCTCCATTTGTTCCACTCGAGGAATGAGTGCTAAACCCTCAATGGTAAGCTCATAACCTGTCGCTTCACGTTTAAATAGTTGCATACCTAACGATTGCTCAAGCGCTTGAATACGTCTTGCCACAGTGCTGTGTTCAACGCCCATGATTCGTGCCGCATTAGTGAGTGTTTTGGCACGTGCAAGAATTAAAAAATAGCGTAAATGATCCCAATCAACTTTCATATGTGCTTTAACGTCCTGTTAAATCAAATCTATTAGATACTAAAAAGGTTTGTGCAAATTTGCACATTCATCGTGCAACAATTTGGCTAGTGGGTCAAAGTTTTCTTTGTTAGTCTGTTGAAACAGCGTAAAAATGAAGTAAAAAATACGCAAAATAGATATGCCATCGGGCAAAAAAATCAACAAGAACAAGGATCATGGAGCGATCATGAACGCTATACATCAACCACAGCAAAGCGCACAACTGACTACAGCAAAATTACTCATCAATGGTCAATTTGTTGAATCTGAAACCGCGCAATGGCAAGATATTATCAATCCTGCAACGCAAGAAGTTTTAGGTCGTGTGCCATTTGCAACACCTGAAGAAGTGAATGCTGCAATTGCATCGGCACAACGTGCATTTGCAAGTTGGAAAGACACACCAATTCAAGCACGTATGCGCATCATGTTGAAACTACAAGATTTGATTCGCCAAAATGCCAAAGCGATTGCGCAAGTACTCACGGCTGAGCAGGGTAAAACTCTTGCAGATGCAGAAGGTGATATTCAGCGTGGACTTGAAGTCGTTGAGCATGCATGTTCAATTGGTACACTGCAAATGGGTGAATATGTTGAAGGTGTAGCTCGTGGTGTAGATACTTATACATTACAACAACCGCTTGGAGTATGTGCAGGGATCACCCCATTTAACTTCCCTGCGATGATTCCATTGTGGATGTTCCCAATGGCAATTGTGTGTGGCAATACCTTTGTTTTGAAACCATCTGAACAAGATCCGCTTTCAACCATGATGTTGGTTGAACTTGCACTTGAAGCGGGCGTTCCTGCAGGCGTACTCAATGTAGTACATGGTGGTAAAGAAGTGGTTGATATGCTGTGTACTCACACAGATATTAAAGCAATTTCTTTTGTTGGTTCAACTGCGGTGGGTACGCATGTGTATAACCTTGCAGGTCAGCATGGTAAACGTGTGCAGTCGATGATGGGCGCAAAAAACCATGTTGTGGTGATGCCCGATGCCAATAAAGAGCAAACCTTGAATGCTTTGGTTGGTGCAGCATTTGGTGCGGCAGGTCAACGCTGTATGGCGCTTTCTGTTGCAGTGATGGTCGGTGAGTCTAAACAATGGGTCGATGAGTTGGTTGAAAAAACAAAAACACTGAAAGTCAATGCAGGACATGAGCCGAATACCGATGTTGGACCAGTGATTTCACAAAAAGCCAAAGCACGTGTACTTGATCTGATTAATAGCGGTGTAGAGCAAGGTGCAGAACTGTTACTTGATGGTCGTGATGTTCAAGTGAAGGATTATGAGCAGGGTAATTTTGTTGGACCAACTGTTTTTAATAGTGTAAAAACCAATATGCGCATTTATAAAGAAGAGGTTTTTGGTCCTGTTCTTGCAATTATGCATGTCGATACTCTTGAAGAAGCCATTGAGCTGATCAATGCCAATCCATTTGGTAATGGTGTCGGTCTATTTACCCAAAGTGGTATGACGGCGCGTACATTCCAGCACAATATTGATATTGGTCAAGTCGGCATTAATATTCCAATCCCTGTCCCTGTGCCATTCTTTAGCTTTACGGGTTCTCGTGGTTCGAAATTGGGTGACTTAGGTCCATATGGTAAACAAGCGGTACAATTCTATACCCAAACTAAAACCATCACTAGCCGTTGGTTTGAAGACTCACAAGACGCAGGTGCTGTTAATACCACAATTAGTCTACGCTAAGGAGCATTCATATGAAAATTGCATTCATTGGTTTAGGCAATATGGGTGGCTCAATGGCGCAAAACTTGTTGAAATCGGGTCAACAAGTCTTTGGTTATGACTTAAGTGAAGTCGCTTTAAAACATTTTGCCGATGCAGGCGGCGTGATTTGTGAGAGCCCGACAGCGGCTGCCGCGCAGGCAGATATTGTTATTACGATGTTACCTGCTGCAAAGCATGTTCGAGAAGTATATTTGGGTGAGCACGGTGTGCTCAGTGTCTTGAAATCAGGCAGTTTATGTATTGATAGCAGCACGATTGACCCGCAAACCATTCAAGAAATTGCAGAGATTGCCAAAACAAAAAATATTGCAGTATGTGATGCACCTGTTTCAGGTGGAACACTCGGTGCAAAAGACGGCACATTGACCTTTATGGTCGGTGCAGATGAAGTGACTTTTGAAGCAACCAAGCCAGTGCTCAGTTTAATGGGTAAAAATTTGGTGCATTGCGGTACTGTGGGTACAGGTCAAGTTGCTAAAATTTGTAATAACCTAATTTTAGGGATTTCAATGACTGCGGTGGCTGAAGGTATGGCGCTAGGCGTGAAGTTGGGTATTGATCCTAAAGCATTGGCAGGCGTGATTAACAGTTCAACAGGTCGTTGTTGGAGTTCAGAAATCTATAACCCTTGGCCGGGTATTTGTGAAAATGCACCGGCATCTCGTGGTTATACGGATGGCTTTGCTTCACAACTGATGTTGAAAGATTTAGGACTCGCAGTCGATGCAGCAAAGCATGTTGATCAGCCAGTTACATTGGGCATTAAAGTTCAAGAAATGTATCAGAAACAAAGTGAAGGGGATGCTGCACGATTAGATTTTTCGAGCATCATTCAACAATATACATAAAAAATTAATGTGCAAAAAGGGTAGCATGGATTTGCTACCTCAAAAATTCAGTAATAACAATATTTAGACTGAGGTACTTAAGATGTTGAATTATCAGGATGCGGTTCAGACATTTGATTTAAATACGGTTGCAAACAATGTATTGTCGGGTTCATTAGATGCTCTGAATGCTTGTTATGAGTGCTGTGATCGCTATGCAGATACGGACAAAGTCGCATTGTATTGGCACGGCAAAGATGGTCGTAAGGAACAATATACCTTTGCACAGTTGAAAAAATATTCAAGCCAATATGCCAATTTTCTCAAATCACAAGGCATCCACGCTGGTGATCGAGTATCGGGACTTTTACCTCGCACGGCTGAACTTGTGATTACGATTTTGGCAACATGGCGTATAGGTGCGGTCTATCAACCGTTATTTACTGCTTTTGGTCCAAAGGCGATTGAACATCGTCTCAAACTCGCAGGGAGTAAACTTGTAGTGACCGATTTGGGTAATCGGGAAAAATTGGTTGATTTACAAGATTGTCCGCCTATTGTAACGGTGCATGTTGAAAACATGGCAACAGAATATCCGCAAGATTTGAGTTTTTGGCAAGTCCTTGAGGCACAGTCGGATGAGTGTGAAACCATACTGATGAAAAGTTCTGATCCATTTTTATTGATGTTTACCTCAGGTACAACAGGTCCTGCAAAACCGTTGCAAGTGCCATTAAAAGCATTGGTAGCTTTTGGCACTTATATGAAAAATGCCATTGGACTGACTGAAACCGATTCATTTTGGAATATTGCCGATCCAGGTTGGGCGTATGGTTTGTATTACGGTATAACAGGACCATTGTTATTGGGACATGCAACGCTGTTTTATGAGGGGGGATTTAGCGTCGACAATGTCTGCCAAATTGTGCAGGAATATCAAATTACCAATTTGGCAGGTGCACCAACAGCGTATCGTATGATGATGGCGGCTGAACCTGAAAAAATGGCACCATTAAAAGGTAAATTCCGTGTGGTGAGTAGTGCGGGTGAACCGCTCAATCCAGAAGTGATTCGCTGGTTTGAACAGGTTTTAGATGCCCCAATTTTTGACCATTATGGTCAGACTGAAGTCGGAATGGTGGTATGTAATCATCATTCATTGTCACATCCTGTACATGCTGGATCGGCAGGTTTTGCAAGTCCTGGTTATAGGATTGCGGTATTAGATGAGCAGGGTAATGAACAGCCTGCGGATACATCAGGAATTTTAGCGGTGGATATCAGCCAGTCCCCAATGATGTGGTTTTCAGGCTATGTGGAAAGTCGCAAATCCCCCTTCTTAAAGCATTATTATTTAACAGGTGATACTGCTGAAATTCATGAAGATGGCAGTATGAGCTTTGTTGGGCGTAGTGATGATGTCATTACAACATCGGGTTATCGGGTAGGACCATTTGATGTAGAAAGTGCCTTACTTGAACATGATGCTGTAATTGAAGCAGCTGTGGTGGGTGTACCTGATCCTGAGCGGACAGAAATTATTAAAGCCTTTGTGATTTTATCGAATCATGCCACAGCAAGTAAGGCACTTGAAGATGAGCTCAGTCAATTTGTGAAAAAGCGTTTATCGGCACATGCTTATCCACGTTTGGTTGAATTTGTCAGTGAGTTGCCAAAAACTCCAAGTGGCAAAATTCAGCGTTTTTTATTGCGTAATCAAGAAATCAGCAAACAGCAAACACAGTTGGGTCAAGCAGGTTAATTGGACTGACTATTTTCAAAAAATAGGATATGGATTGGACTGAAGGCATATTTCAGCCAATCCCATATCATCATAAGATTCATCTGTAAAATCTTTTTAAATCATCACTATTTAAAGTTAATGATTTAAATTTTAAGGTTAAGCAAGTTAGAAATAAGACGTTTGTTTATAGGAAGAAAGCGATGCATTTAACGGAAGAACAACAACTGATTCAGGACATGGCAAAAAGTTTTGCACAAGAACAAATTAAGCCAAATGCAGGTGAATGGGATCAAAAAGGCATATTTCCGAAAGATGCTTTGGCAAAAATGGGTGAGTTAGGTTTTTTAGGCATGCTTGTTCCTGAGGAATGGGGCGGTTCGGGTACAGGGACTTTAGCCTATGTTTTGGCACTTGAAGAAGTGGCCGCAGCGGATGGTGCAACCTCAGCCATTATGAGCGTACACAACTCTGTGGGTTGCGTACCAATTTTAAAATTTGGTACGGAAGAACAAAAGCAAGAATATTTAATGCCTTTGGCGCGCGGTGAAATGATAGGTGCATTTGCATTGACAGAGCCACATACGGGTTCAGATGCGGCAGCGATTAAAACTCGTGCGGTAAAAGATGGCGATCACTATATTATTAATGGAGCGAAGCAGTTTATTACTTCAGGGCATAATGCAGGCATGATTATTGTCTTTGCCGTGACCGACCCAAGTGCAGGAAAAAAGGGTATGAGTGCCTTTATAATTCCACGTAATACAACGGGTTATGAAGTAATTCGTGTCGAAGAAAAATTAGGTTTACATGCTTCGGATACCTGTCAAATTGCATTGACCGATGTACGTGTGCACGAAAGTATGCGTCTAGGTGCGGAGGGCGAAGGTTTAAAAATTGCCTTGGCAAATTTGGAAGGCGGTCGTATTGGTATTGCAGCGCAAGCAGTGGGTCTGGCACGTGCAGCACTAGAAGAAGCGACTCGTTATGCACATGAACGTACAGCTTTTGGTAAAACTATTTTTGAGCAACAAGCAATTTCATTTCGTTTAGCCAGTATGAAAACAGAAATTGAAGCGGCACGTCAGTTAGTCCACTTTGCAGCACGTAAAAAAGAAGCAGGTGAGCAATGTTTAACCGAAGCGTCTATGGCGAAACTTTTTTCATCTGAAATGACGGAACGTGTCTGCTCACAAGCGCTACAAATTTTTGGCGGTTATGGCTACTTAAAAGATTTCCCAATTGAGCGTATTTACCGTGATGCCCGTATTTGCCAAATTTACGAAGGTACAAGTGATATTCAGCGTCTTGTGATTGCACGTAGCATGGCGAATTAAGCAAACTGAATGAATATGATGCTTAGCACTTAGGCATCAGCATAAAAAATCAATAAAACCGCTTTCAAATAGATAGAAACACAGTGATAGATAAGGATATTTTTATGCAATGGCAAACAATTATACTTGAACAAAAAAATGGTGTGGGCTTGATTACCTTAAACCGACTACAAGCTTTAAATGCACTGAATAATCAATTGATTATAGAAGTTAATCAAGCGTTAGATCAGCTTGAACGTGATACAAGCATTGGCTGTATTGTTATTACAGGTTCAGAAAAAGCCTTTGCCGCAGGTGCGGATATTAAGGAAATGGCAGGACTTCATTTTCCACAAATTTATTTAGATGATTTTTTTAGTCTTGCAGATCGCATTGCACAGCGCCGTAAACCATTGATTGCCGCGGTGAGTGGGTATGCGCTTGGCGGTGGTTGTGAATTGGCACTCATGTGTGACTTTATTTACTGTGCAGACAATGCAAAATTTGGCTTACCTGAAGTAACTTTAGGCGTATTACCTGGATTGGGTGGTACACAGCGTTTAACGCAAGCGATTGGTAAAGCTAAAGCCATGGAAATGTGTTTGACCGCGCGGCAAATGGGTGCGCAAGAAGCAGAGCAAAGTGGTTTAGTCGCGCGTATTTTTGCCAAAGAAGAACTGCTTGAACAAACACTATTGGTTGCGGAAAAAGTTGCTGAAAAATCATTGACTGCGGTCATGATGATTAAGGAATCGATTAATCGTTCATTTGAAGTCAGTTTAGCTGAAGGTTTGCGTTTTGAACGTCGTGTATTCCATTCAATTTTTGCAGGTTCTGACCAAAAAGAAGGTATGCAAGCATTTGTGGAGAAACGTCCAGCAAAGTTTACGCATCAGTAAAGTTTCAATGATGATAAAAAATTAAAAATACAGCATCAACATGCAGTCAGGAATAAATTATGAACGCTCAGACACAACATGAAGCAAAATCAGAACATGATTTAAGTATTCAAATTCAGGGGCAGTTAGGCATGATCGCCCTTGATCGAGTGAAGCATTTGAATGCTTTGTCTTTAGAGATGGTGCAAGGTATTTATCAACAACTCGAAACTTGGCTTGAGCAAGATCAAGTACAGGCTGTATTAATTCATTCAAATAGTCCGAAGGCATTTTGTGCAGGTGGTGATATTCGCTATTTGTACGATAGTTTCCAAACGGATAAAAATGATTATCGAGATTATTTTGCAGCAGAATATGCATTGCTCGAATACATTCGACAGTATAAAAAACCGATTATTGTCATGCTTGATGGTTTTGTTTTGGGTGGCGGTTTTGGTTTGGCTCAAGCTTGTCATATTCAGGTGAGCAGTGAAAAATCACGTTTTGCAATGCCTGAAACGATTATTGGTTTCTTCCCAGATGTCGGTGCAACGCACTTTTTATCACGCCTCGATGAAGTTGGTGTTTATATGGCATTGACAGGTGAACAGATTAGTAGCAGTGATGCACTTTACTTAGATTTACTTGATTATCATGTGCAGAGTGAACAGTTTACTACATTACAAACTGCTTTGAGCTCAGCACAAACACTGAATGAGCGCCGTATTCGTGAAATTATTGGTGGCTTTATTACCGACCCTGCTCCTAGTCAACTGCAAGCCATGGCAGAGCGTTTAAATAAGCATTTTGGTTTTGCTACGCTTGATGAAATTGAAAAAAGTCTTGCTGATGAAAAATATCCTAATGACATCGAATGGGCACAAAAAACTTTACATGCCATTCAACAACGTCCAAAAATGGCAATGCAAACAAGCTTGAAATTACAACAAATTGGGCAAAGTTTATCGCTTGAAAAATGTATGAAGCTTGAACGTGATGTACAGGACATCTGGCTAGAACAGGGTGATTTCATTGAAGGTGTCCGTGCACTTTTGATTGATAAAGACAAAAATCCACAATGGAAAACCGATAACACTGCTTTTGAAAAAAAGTTAGCCACTGTTTTCACAGCTGGACAGAAACAACAGGTTGAACATATTGAATGACCGATATTACGCAGTCACATGAAAATTATATTTTACCATTCAATGTGTTTGGATACGTGTTAGTGTCATCCGTACTGTTTGAGCCATATATAGTGCAAAATTTAAATTTTTGATATAAGACTTTGTAAAGTAAGTCTATGAATATTTCAGATTGATCGAATAACCCAAGCAAATTTTTTGTTTGGGTTGTTTTTATTGCAATTTTTATTTTCATGTTTGGAAAGGTTTATATTTGTAGATCGGCTAATAGAAAATCGAGGAAATGCCCCCATTTTCAAGTCGGTAACGGTATACTCAGAGCATGAAATTGAGCTGTGGAAAGACAATGCGTGGTTTATACCTCATTACCAATGATGATCCTTTAGAAGTTTTACTTGCCAAGTTAGAAGGTGCTTTTGCCAATGGTGGTGTTGCAGTATTGCAATATCGTCGTAAAAAAGTGGCAAAAGAAGATCAAATTTATGAAGTGGAATATATGAAAGCCTTATGTGCTGAATATAAAGTGCCTTTCGTGATTAATGACGATCTAGAGTTGGCGGTAAAATACGGTGTAGGTGTACATTTAGGGCAAGATGATGGCTCAATTGTAGATGCAGTTGTACGTTTACCAAAAAAAGTTTTGATTGGTCGTAGCTGTAATAATTCACTTGAATTGGCCGAACAAGCCATTGCAGATGGTGCAAATTATGTGGCATTTGGTGCAATTTATGCTACCGATACCAAACCTGAAGCAGGCAACATTGGTTTAGAAACGTTGCAACTTGCTAAAGCCAAATTGAATGTGCCAATTTGCGCGATTGGTGGTTTAACGGTAGAAAATTCACAATTAGTGATTGAATCAGGTGCGGACTTATGCGCTGTGGTTAGCGATATTCTAGGTCGCCCAATGAATCATATTCCTGAACGCATTGATGAGTGGTCTGAGCTTTTTAAAGCAACCGCTTAAACGCTATTTTTATTTTGTATTGAATTTTAGTTGAGTAGATTGATGAGCTTATCTCCAAAGCAAGAACAATTATTTAAACAAGCAAGTAAACATATTCCAGGTGGCGTGAATTCACCTGTACGTGCGTTTAATGGTGTGGGTGGTACGCCCGTTTTTATTGAAAAAGCCAAAGGCGCATATTTGTATGATGTTGATGGTAAACGTTATGTCGACTATGTTGGTTCTTGGGGGCCGATGATTTTAGGTCATACGCATCCTGCAATTATCAAAGCGGTGCAAGAAGCGGCTGTTGATGGTCTAAGTTTTGGTGCGCCAACGGTACATGAAACTACGCTTGCCGATATGATTTGTGAAATTATGCCTTCAATTGAATTGGTGCGTATGACCAACTCAGGTACAGAAGCGACCATGACTGCTATTCGTTTAGCGCGTGGTTATACAGGTCGTGACAAAATTGTAAAATTTGAAGGTTGTTATCATGGTCATTCAGATTCGCTTTTGGTGAAAGCTGGTTCAGGTTTATTGACGAATGGTGAAGGTGAGGCAACTTCTGCAGGTGTACCCGCAGATTTTGCTAAGCACACTTTAACGCTTCCATACAATGATATTGCGACATTAAAGGAATGCTTTGCCAAATTTGGTTCAGAGATTGCAGGCGTAATCGTCGAGCCTGTTGCAGGGAACATGAATCTAGTGAAACCGATTGATGGTTTCTTGCAAGCGATTCGTGATGTATGTGATGAATATGGTTCAGTATTTATTATTGATGAAGTCATGACAGGCTTCCGTGTCGGTTTAGGCGGTGCGCAAGCACATTATGGTGTAACACCTGATTTAACCACTTTAGGTAAAATTATTGGTGCGGGGCTTCCAGTCGGTGCTTTTGGTGGTAAACGTGAAGTGATGGAATGCATTGCGCCACTCGGTAAAGTCTATCAAGCGGGGACATTATCAGGTAATCCATTGGCAATGCGTGCTGGAATTGAAATGTTTAAGCATTTACGTGCTGAAGGTTTCTATGAAAACCTAACTGCGCAATTGGCTAAACTACTTGATGGTTTACAAAATGCTGCGGATGAAGCGGGTATCGCATTTAAAACTCAACAAGTGGGTGGTATGTTTGGTCTATATTTCACAGATCAACAAGACATCACAAGTTTTGATTCAATGTTGAAATGTGATGTAGAAGCTTTCCGTAAATTCTTCCATGGTATGCTTAGTCGTGGTGTGAACCTTGCGCCTTCTGCATTTGAAGCTGGCTTTATTTCTGCTGCACATAGTGATGAAGATATTGAATTTACCATTGCAATGGCGAAAGAAGTTTTTGCTAAAATACAATAAAAGTGTATTAAATATATATTGATTTCATTTAAGATTAGCTCGTAGTTTACTACGAGCTTTTTTATAATATAAAAGGAATTTTTAAAAATGAAAACTAAATATTATTTAACCTTATCTGATGCTGAGTTTCTTCTAAATCAAGCACATCAATATGCGATTCAGCAGCAGTTTAATGTCAGTATTGCCATTGTCGATGAAACAGGCAATCTATTGGCAATGAAGCGTATGGATGGTGCAGCACCTATTAGTGCGATAATTTGCCAAGAAAAAGCCAAGTGTTCTGCTTTAAGTACTAAGCCATCTAAAGTATTTGAAGAAATGATTAAAAATGGTCGTAGTGGTTTTCTTTCAATTTCGAACTTTGTCGGTTTGTTGGAAGGCGGTGAGCCGATTCTTTATGATGGACAGTTGGTTGGGGCAGTGGGTGTTTCAGGGGTGAAAGCTTTTGAAGATGCTGCGATTGCACAATGGGCAATTCAGACCTTTTTAGCGCAAGTAAAATAAATTTTTTATACAATTAAATATTTTTAGTTGTTTTATTTTAACAATATCGATAGGGGAATAAATGAATCTTTATCAGTCTTTATTCGCATTTTCAAAAAAAATATTGATCATTTAAATGAAAATTATACTTGGCAAGTGAGTTTAGATCATTTGCCTATTCAACTAAATCTTATAGCGCAGAATGTTTATCAACAAAATATTGAGTTACGTCATAAATTACATCAAGCTTATTTAGCTACGACAATATTTGATGAAAAGTATAAGATTATTGAATGGTATATTTATCATTGGGGGTGGTGTAAAGGCGAATAGTAAAGATACACTGCGTAAATATACAGAAACATCTCCTGAACAACTAATTATAAAAGGCTCGAAAGGAATCGCATCTTGGTCAAAAGCCTTGACGGTTATTGATCCTGCACGCTATGCAATTTATGATGCTCGGGTGGCAATGTCATTAAATGCATTACAAATTATTGACAATATTGATGATGCAAAATATTTTCCACCTCTTAAAGGTCGAAATACGCTAATTAATTTTTTTCAAATTAAAATTCAGCCTACCTTGAGTCAATGGGATAAGTTTGATGATCAAGAATTTTATAGTTATTATTTAGACATGTTGAATATCGTTGCACATGAATTAGGTGGAAAGACTACACATCATGATATTGAAATGTTACTTTTTTCGCATGCTGAAGAATTAAGTTTTTTAGCTGCTGCTCACGTAGCGATGAATGACTAAGTTGTTATCACGTATTTATATTTTTATCTCCATCAAGGGTGAGTTCATTCTTGATGGTTCAGTAGAATCGGTTTTATGTTTTATCCATTTCCCAAGAAAATCCAATATCAACCAACTCAAGCCAAATGGTCTGTTCAATCGACACACAGTGTTTTATTAATTGTTGGTCTAGATGAACTTAAACAACACATTGAATGGAATGGAAGTCGACTAGCTAAACAGATTGATCAATTATGTAAAAAAGCACAAGCGCTCGATATTCCAATCATATTTTTAAGTCAGTCAGAACCTCAACATGGCATGATACAACTTGGGCAATACTTATCTGTTGCTCATGCTCAATTGATGGTTGCAGGCAAGATGAGTCCAATGATGAAGCAAATGATTCAACATGCATTGAGTATGATTGAACAAATTTGTGTGGTGGATGATGCAGTGCTGATGACAACTGCTGAACAACATATTCAAAGTGTGGATGTTTGGACAGGGCAAGGCATCCATCACATAAACACAGCGACTTTGGGTCGGTTATGGTCTTTGAGTGCGCCAAAAGAACTGATTCTGTCCGATCGTGGTATTTTATTGGCAGTGGCGGAGCAACTTGATCTTGCACCTTTAGACATCAATCCTGCGGTAGATTTACGTGATTATGGTTTAGATTCAGTTGCAATAGTCACGTTGATTGCTTTATGGCGTGTCAATGGAGCAAATATAACTTATGAAGATTTTCTCACATATTGCACATTAGAAAAAATAGTTAAAACTTTAAAAAAGTAATTAGCTAACTTTTATAAAGTTAAATTATTTTTGTTTGCTTAAGCATATATAATTCAATGTGTATCTTGGCTTGAGCAAATTGATAGTGAAGTTCAGTATCCGATTGAGTTTTATCATTAGATTTCGAAATGAAGATTAGCGGAATTAAACGTGCTAAAAATATGAATATTTTATATTCGGCTGAAATATGCAGATATATTGCATAAAAATGATAATTTTGATTGTAATTTATGGCTAGCATTCTTATCATTGCTCGCTTGTTTTTACGATCAGCGGAACTGAACCTTGAGTAATTTTCTAACCGAAAACCTGATACATCGTGAAGATGATTTTATGGTCATCCACAAACCCCCAGGTATACTCACCGTTCCAGGAAAAACAGAAGAATTACAGGATTGTGTCATCAATCGTCTATTAAAAGTTGAACCTAAAACACTGCTGATTCACCGACTTGATCGAGATACTTCAGGTATTTTGGTTTTTGGTTTAAGCCGTTGGGGGCAAAAAAATATTTCTCGTCAGTTTCAAGAACGTCAAACGTCTAAAACCTACCAAGCGATTGTTGCAGGAACGCTTCAAGGCGAAGGTACAATTGATGTGCCTGTGATTTATGATCCTGAACATCCACCTTTACATATTGCCGATCCTACACATAATAAACCTGCCCTCACGCACTATAAAGTGATCGAAAATTTTCAAATTCAGGGACAAGCTGTAAGTCGTGTCGAATTGACACCGATTACAGGGCGATCTCATCAACTCCGTGTGCATATGCAATATCTAGGTCATCCGATTATTGGCGACACCCTATATGCCACAGCAGAACAGCAACAATTGATGCCAAGACTATGTTTACACGCAGCACAGCTAAGTTTTCATCATCCTGAAACACAGGAGTCTGTACATTTTGATTGTCCAGTTCCTTTTTAAGTCATACCGATTTTAAAGTTATAAATGAAGCCCTTTTTTGGTGGGCTTTATGTCAAAATAGATTGCATTAAGGTATGAAATTATGGTTCAAATATTCTCCTAATTTGAACCATAATTTTCAGTCCTATTTGAGATAAAGGTGGAAAAATTGCAACAATTCGCTATAGGTCAACGTTGGTTATCAGATACAGAAACTGAACTTGGTTTGGGGGTGCTGATTGATGTTGATGAACGTTCAATCAGTATTTTATTCCCAAAAAGTGATGAAACACGTGTCTATGCACGTAATAATGCACCATTATCTCGAATTGTTTTTAACGTCAATGACACCTTGCACGATCAAGATGGAACAAGTTGGACGGTAGAACATGTAGAAGACCGTAATGGTGTATTACGTTATGACGTGATTCGTACCCTTGAAGATGGTACGCAAGAACGTAAGTCTTTAAATGAAACCCGTATTGGCGCGACCATTCAGTTGTCTAAACCGCTAGACCGTATTCTTGCAAGTCAAATTGATTATAAAGAATGGTATGACTTGCGTATTGAAGCAATGCAAATGCAAGCCAATATGCAAAATAGTCCATTACGAGGCATGATTGGTGCTCGTGTTGGTTTGATTCCACATCAATTCTATATTGCACATGAAGTTGGCAAACGTTTTGCGCCACGTGTTTTACTTGCCGATGAAGTGGGGTTAGGTAAAACGATTGAAGCTGGTTTAATTATTCATCAGCAACTCAAAACAGGTCGTTCTGAACGCATCCTGATTTTAGTACCAGATTCATTACAATATCAGTGGATGATTGAAATGCGTCGTCGTTTCAATTTGAACTTCTCATTGTTTGATTTGACTCGTACTGCGGCAATCAAAGAACATGATCCTGAGCTCAATCCATTCTTAACAGAACAATGTATTATTGCTTCGGTCGATTTGATGATTGACCATGAAGACCTACGTGAACAAGCTGTTGAAGCCGGTTTTGATCTTTTGGTAGTCGATGAAGCACATCATTTGATGTGGAGTGAAGAAGACGGTGGTAACGATCGTTACGACCTTGTTGAAGAACTTGCAGAAAAAACGTCAGGCGTATTGTTATTAACTGCAACACCTGAACAATTGGGTGTAGAAAGTCATTTTGCACGTTTACGTTTACTTGATCCGCAACGTTTTAATTCTTTAGATCGTTTCTTGGATGAAGAAGAAAAATATCATCACACTGCAAAAATTGCAGAAGTGTTGATGTCTGACTTCCCGCTTGAAGCTGAACATTTAGCTGCTGTTGAACAATTATTAGGTCATCCAATTACCGATGAACCCGAACAGCGCTTCCGCGCCATTCATGAGTTGTTAGACCGTCATGGTACAGGGCGTGTATTGTTCCGTAATACTCGTGAAGCGATTCAAGGTTTCCCTGGTCGTGACTGTCAACCTGCGCCATTACCTGCACCTGAAAATTGGTCAAAAGATGGTAAATTACGTGAACAAATGTGGCCTGAAGAAACACAACTTGATGGCTCGTGGATGGAAACAGATCCACGTGTTAACTGGTTGATGGAAAAATTACGTACCGATTTAAAACACAAGAAAGTGTTGTTGATTGCACGTAGTGGTCCTGTGGTTGAAGCATTGGAAAGTGCATTACGTATTCATGCGGGTATTCGTACTGCAATGTTCCATGAAGGTATGAGTTTACTTGAGCGTGACCAAGCGGCTGCATATTTTGCAGAAGATAGCTATGGTGCACAGATTTTACTGTGTTCTGAAATTGGTTCAGAAGGTCGTAATTTCCAATTTGCATCTGATCTTGTATTGTTTGATTTACCTGCCAACCCTGATGTGCTTGAACAACGTATTGGTCGTTTAGATCGTATTGGTCAAGAAAATCGTATTCAAATTCATGTGCCATACTTGGTGGGTACGGCGCAAGAGCGTATGTTCCGTTGGTACAATGAAGCGTTAAATATTTTCAGTAGCATTTCACCGACAGCACAAACGCTACAAGAAAACTTTATTGTTGATTTAAAAGATTGTTTACTTACCGATAAAGGTCAAGCATTTGAAGAATTGCTTGAAGCAGTGAATGTACAACGCCAAGCACTTGAAAATGAATTGCAAGAAGGCCGTGACCGTTTACTTGAATACAATTCTTGTCGTCCAATCGTTGCACAAGAAATTGTGACTGCACTTGAAGACTATGATGACAATACTTTATTGCCAATGTTCATGAAGCGTTTCATGGCATCGACCAATATCGATTTTGATGAGCAAAGTAACGGTACGGTCATCATTAAACCAACTGATCAAATGCAAGTTCAAGGACTTGATCTTGATGAAGATGGTATGACTGTAACGTTTTATCGTGACCAAGCTCAAATTCGTGAAGATGCAGAATATTTGACTTTGGAGCATCCATTTACTGAAAGCGTAATGGAAATGATCCGCACTCAATCTTTCGGTAGTACCAATGTTGCAATTTTAAAAACCAATGCTTTAAAACAAGGTTCAGTCTTGCTTGAAGTGTGGTTTAAAGTGGATGTGGTTGCACCAAAAGCTTTGAACTTGCCTTCAAGCTTGCCAACACAATTGATCCGAGTGTTATTGACTGAGACAGGTCAAGATATTTCAACAAAATTGAGCCCTGAAATTTTATCGCCTTATGTTAGTCATTTAGACAGCAACAGTTGCCGTCAAGTTGTTAAAGCGCGCCGTGATGTGATTGAACAGCGTTATGCGCAAGCACTCGACATCGCAAAAAGTGCATTGCCACAATTGAAAGAACAAGCCAAAGAAATGTATGGCAGTAAATGGCAATATGAAATTGACCGTTTAACGTACTTGAAACAGTTCAACTCAAGTATTCGTGAAGATGAAATTACACGTTTACAAAAATTGCAGAAAGAAGGTTTAGGTTTACTTGAAGGTCTATCTGTAACCCCTGAAGCGATTCAAGTGTTAGTTGTAGTTAAGCCATAATAAACGAATTTAATTAAATTCATTTATGCATAAAAAGCTCCTTCGGGAGCTTTTTTTGTTTTAGAGAAAAAATTCAATATCGATCTATGAATAAATTAAAAAAAAGGTTAAAAAACAATCTATACAGAGTGGTCAAATTTATGCTATCCATAATGCAAATGTCATATTTTATTTGCATAGGAAAACACTAGATTTGTGATAAATCAGGTGAAAGACAAAAATAGGATTTAAAAAACTTAAAATAAAGGAAGAATGAGATGCAAAACACGGAAAACGCAGATGTATATATCAGTCATGTGCATGGTTTGCTTCATTGGGAAAAAAACTTACCCAATAAAAAGGCATTGGTACAGCCCTTAGCCAATGGAGAAGTCATTTCATATACTTGGATGGAGGTCGCACAGCAGGTTCGCTGTATCGCGACTTACTTATTGTCATTGAACTTACCCAAAGGCACATCGATAGCGATCTATGGAAAAAATAGTGCACATTGGATTATGGCGGATTTAGCGATATGGATGGCAGGGCATGTTTCCGTTCCTTTATATCCGACATTGAATGCCGAAGGGGCAACTTATGTGCTTGAACATAGTGATGCAAAAGTATTATTTATTGGTAAGTTAGATGGGAAAACAGATAGTTGGAATGAAGTTAAAGACCAAATTCCAGCACATTTAACCTGTATTTGTCTGGCTTTGGCACCAGAGTTTGATGCACCAAAGTGGGATGATATTGTTGAAAATACAGCCCCACTTGATCAAGTGATTTTGCCTGAGCCAAGCCAATTGGCAACCATTATTTATACATCAGGAAGTACAGGATTACCAAAAGGGGTGATGCAAAGCTTTGGTACTCTGCTTGCAGGTGCTCGTGAATTACAAACGAAATATCAAGTAACAGAGGCAGACCGAGCACTGTCTTATTTACCGCTTGCGCATGTTGCAGAGCGAATTTTTATTGAATGTACTTTAATGATAAGTGGCTTTACAGCTTATTTTGCCAATTCAATCGAAACTTTTGTTGAAGATTTGAATCGTGCACAACCGACATTATTTTTCTCAGTACCAAGATTATGGACAAAGTTTTATTTAGGTATTAATGAAAAAATTCCATTACATGTACAAAAGATACTCTTTAAAATTCCAGTCTTAGGTAAAATTGTAAAAAAGAAGTTATTAACCAAATTGGGGTTAAATAAAGTTCGTTATGCTTTTACGGCATCTGCCCCTTTACCCACTGATATTATTTTATGGTATCGCAATTTGGGTTTAGAGTTACTTGAGGTCTATGGTATGACAGAAAATTGTGGTTATTCTCATGTCACTCAGGAAGGAAACTTTGCCGCAGGCTATGTGGGTAATGCGCAACCGAAGGTTGAATGCAAAATTGATGAAAATGGTGAGATCTTAGTTAAAAGTCCGGGAACGATGTTGGGCTATTATAAAAATCCTGAAAAAACAGCAGAAGATATGACTCAAGATGGATTTTTACGTACAGGTGATCTAGGGGAAATTGATGCGAGTGGTCGATTAAAAATTACAGGGCGTATTAAAGATATATTTAAAACCTCGAAAGGGAAATATATTATGCCTGTGCCAACGGAACAAAAACTAGGGAATCATGAACTTATTGAGTCTGTATGTATAGGTGGTTCAAGTCAGCCTCAACCTGTTGCATTTATTATGCTTCCTGAAGAAATTCGTCATCAGCTAAAAGAAAATAGTAAAAATAATGAGATTGAAAGTTCATTGAAATTATTGCGTAATAGTATTAATGAGACACTTGAATCACATGAAAAAATTAGTTTTTTTGTTGTGGTGAATGAGCCTTGGACAATGGAAAATGATTTACTGACACCCACTTTAAAAATTAAGCGTAATAAAATTGAAAGTCATTATGAGCCATTTTTAAACCAATGGGCGGCACTGAAACAGGAAGTCGTTTGGGAATCATGATTATATTGTATATCTATATTGAAAATAAATGATCTTGAAAAGCTCCTGAGGGAGCTTTTCATGCATATGAATAAAACATTCTTAGATTTAAATTGAGTAACAATAAAAGATGTTAAATCATGCCTGCTTCTTTTAATTCTAATTTTAAATAAGCATAGAAGATGGGTGCAACAATTAAGCCTGTTAACCCAAAGAGTGATTCAAAGACCAACATGGCTAAAAGAACTTCCCAAGATGCGGCATGAATTTTTGTGCCAATAATTCGAGCATTGATAAAATATTCGAGTTTATGAATTAAAATCAAATAAATAAGTGTAATTCCAGCTGTTGTGACTGAAATGGTTAAACCTGTAAGGACAATAATGGTATTGGAAATAAGATTACCAACAATAGGAATGAGCCCACAGATAAAAGTAAGAATAGTCAGTGTTTTTGCAAAAGGCAGATGAATACCGCAGAGGGGCAATATAATATGTGCAAAAATAATAAAGAGTGCGGTGTTGATGAGTGAAATTTTAAATTGAGCAAAAACAACATTCTTAAAAGAAATAGAAAGATTCTCAATCCGTTGAATCAATGCACGTTTAAAAATTGGATATTCATGTTTAGGATGTAATTGATTAAGCGAAACCAATATGCCAATAATTGTTCCAATGAGCATGGTTGCGAGCGTGTGTAGAACGTCTGTACCTGTAGTTTTAAGTAAAGATAAATTATCACGTAGAAGATCAAAGGTTTGATCTTTTAATTCATTGAGTGTGTAGGGAATAAAACCAGGAATATACTGAGCGATTTCTTCTTGTAATTTCAGTAAGGTTTGATCCACTTGTTGACTTAGCAAAGTAATTCCATCACCTTGTAAATCATGTTGTACAAAACTATATAAACCTGTAATAGATAGCGTGATGAACGTAATAATTAAAATACCTAAAATCACGCTAATTGAAATTCGCGCACGTTGCCCATCAATGTAGCGTTCAGTAATATTCCCCAAACTATTAATGATTTCAAACACGACGAAACCCGCAAAAAAACTTGCGAGTAAATGAAGTGGAATTAATGCCATCAATACGATGAACTGATGTGTGCTGAAAAAACAGGAGGTTTTAACTTGGTAAACTAAACACACTCATCAGGAGTTTACCATGAGCAAGAA
>NZ_JBJZOR010000016.1:0-70021 GCF_046269225.1 Acinetobacter sp. TY2 | reverse complement strand
GGGTCGTTAGCTCAGCTGGTAGAGCAGCGGACTTTTAATCCGTTGGTCCCGCGTTCGAATCGCGGACGACCCACCATTTATTCCCCTCTTCAAGATTATTTCTGAACTTCTTTATTCTGCGTTTCTTCAACAAAACCAAATCTAAATTCATTTTAATTAGACAATCCATACTAAATTCAATGGACTCACTTTTTCAAATTTTTACTTTTTATCATACTCACTTAAAATGTTGTTACACCCATTCGTATTCAGAATTGGTAGAGTCTTGACTATTAATAATCATCGTTTCCAATCCTATAACAACCCATTGTATTTTTTTTTAATTATTTCTCTTCTTGCTTATTCCATTTTAGCTTCTAAGTGATTTTCGCATTTAGCCGTTAAAATTTCGTCATCACATAATTATGCTCAGGTGCATGATGTCCTTTCACTGAAAAATAATTCTTATTGGTCTTATCAACATTTAAAATTTTATCACGGTCTATAACCAAGTTTTGCTCATCATTAATGCTATAAAAAAATTGAATTCCTTCTATTCTTTTTACAATAATTTGATGATGTTCTTCATCATAATGCCATGTATTCTTTTTATAGTTACGATTGGCAAGCTCCTCATGGCTATCATTACTCACTCGCCCCTTATATACAAAAGTTCGATGTGCCGTACCATCAGGCAGCAAGTTAATAATAAATTCTGCTGATCCTTTTTCACAATGCGCAAATTTATCTTCACAATTAATTTCAGTATGATAACGCCCAACAAAAGGCATCGATACATTTGAAACCTGCGCTACATGATCATCCTCTAAAGCTTGTGTTACAGCAGGTCCTGCAGCTTCTGTCAATTTTTCCCCTTTATCATCTTGCTGTGTTTTTTCTTCTGTAATCTTTTTTTGAGGCTCGGTAGCTTCTGAAGCAACCTGAATATCCTCATGCATGCTTACGTCATCTTTTTGTTGGTTTGAACATGCCATAAGTAATACTGCAAAAATTGCTGTATTAGCGATACTCCAAACTGTTCTGTTTTTACATTTTCTGAAAATTTTATGCTTAATCAAAAGAATTCATACCTTTTACTTCAAACCCATACATCTAGATCTGTATATAGTAGTGATTATCCCACAGACTACCATTCACCTTTAGTGCCCTTTTACAAAAGTATAAAAATACACAACTACCTATTTCAACTCATCTCGCATTTTAAGGAACTCATTTAAATTATACTTACAGAGCAATAACAAAATAATTTTGCTCTAGACTTTAAGTCGAATAGATCATCCCCATATTTATAAATGAAGCAATATTTAAACTTTTGTTTCTCTCATTTTTTATTTTTAAAGGAGCCTCGAATGACCAATTCTGGTTTATACCGTTCTAACCGACACAATATGATCGCCGGTGTAATAGGCGGTATTGCTGAACGTTTTGGTTGGAATCCAACACTGTTACGTATCATCTTTGTGGTGGTTTCCCTAATGAGTGCAGCCTTTCCAGGCATTTTGGTTTACCTTGTATTATGGTTGCTCATGCCAAAGCAAACACAACGAATTGAAACTCCATACAACATGCGTACGGTGTCTGAAGAAAACAATTTTCATCGATAATACATTTATATAGATTTCTTACTTCATTTTTATACTGCGATCATTACCCCAATGTATCGCAGTTTTTTTTTGCCTTAGGTTTGACTTTAAATAGTAAACTTTTAAAGCTTTATTTTTTCAGCAATAACTGTTGCATAGCTGCAATCATATCGGCACGACTAATAATCCCAACGATCTTTTTACCATCAACCACAGGAATATAATTGAATGACCGCTCAACAAAATAAGGAATTAAATCCTGAATCGGTTGCTGAGGTTGTACCGTCACTACTTGCAGATTCATAATCTGTTTCACTAAATACTGCCATGATGTATGTACATCTGTTGAACCTTTAAACCACTCCACCACTTCATACAATGCAAGTGTGCCCACTAATTCATTGTCCACATTCACTACAGGCAAACTCATTAAATTGACCTGCTTAAACTTGTCTAATGCCGTATGAATGTCATCTTCAGCATGTAAAAAAATTACATCTTTACTCATAATGTCCTGACATAAATAATCACCGACCTGTCGAGCATTGGCATTTTCTTGTGCTTTTAGAATAATTTTCTGTAAGTCATATTCACTGATATCGAGTAATTCAGTCTGATCAGCAAGCGCATCTTTAATGTCCTGCGGTTGAATTGTGACTTTTTGGGTTGGCGTTGGATCTTTAGAACGCGTATTGATTTGCGCAACTTGAGGAAATTGCTTACCCAGCATTCGGTTATAAATTATCGCAACAATCAGCAGTAAAATTGAATTGAGTAACACAGGATAAAAAACAAATGCATAACCTAGTTGATGAATCGACTCACCTCCCATCACAGCAGTAATTGCCACAGCCCCACTTGGTGGATGTAAGGAATCTGTACTCATCATTAGAAAAATAGTCAGTGCAACAGCCAAACTAAAGGCAAGCGTCGGCTCTGCAATGAATAAGGCACAGCTAACACCAATGACTCCTGCAATGATATTACCTATTACAACATTCCACGGCTGTGCTAAGGGGCTAGCAGGAACTGCAAATAATAAGACCGATGATGCTCCCATTGGTGCGATATACCATGCATTAAACCCACCTAGCACGTGCCAACTGATTAATGAAGAAATAGCTAGACCGATGAGTGCACCTAATCCACATAACACGCGATCTTTAAAGGGTAAAACTTTAAAATTTGGTTTTAAAGTGTTTAACCAGTTTATTGTAAATTCAGACACAAATATCGAGCTCAGCCTTTCAAAATATTGCTAAATTATACGATAATGATAATTTAAAGGTATATTTATTTTATATCTTCTATTATTTAATTCTATTTTCCAAATGAAAAGCTCTCGAAGCCTTTATGATCAATCAAGTGATAGAGAACATGTCTAAATCCTCCGTCAGCTCATACCAAACCACCATTGTTGAATGATAAATCGTTTTAAATTTTGGATTAAATTTTATATTTTCACAAATTTTATTTAATTTACTGGCAGCATACTCAGGTTCAATTTTACCAAGAATCACTTCGTCGCAATAAAACTGTAAATATGCATAAATTACAATTTTATTAATTGGATATAGTAATCCAATTTCCTCAATAGATTGAGTAAAATATGTTTCTGCAATATCTACATCAGGCGAAAATTTCTAGCAATAACGAAACTAAAGTAATAATAGACTCTGTTTCAAAACCTTGCTCAAGTTTAAATACTGCCCAATTGAGATGCTCTTGCCCCCTTGGGTATGAATTAATTTTTTGCCAATAATTTCTAAATAATTCATCTATTTCTCATTTTATTTTAATCACATTATCATCATAACTTAGCCAAATATTTTGATTGAATTCTAACCTTTATGAAAAACAGTATAACTTGACCTATACCCTTTGCCACTCCCTCCCAAAATCCTTATACTGAGAACCAATTTTTCTAATACTTATAGTGGATGCTGCATGAGTCGCGCCATATCGCATATCGATACATTCCAAGGCTTAATTTTAGCCTTACAAAACTACTGGGCTGAACAAGGTTGTGTCATTTTACAACCTTACGATATGGAAATGGGTGCAGGGACATTCCACACTGCAACATTCTTACGTGCACTTGGCCCTGAAACTTGGAACGCAGCTTACGTTCAACCCTCACGCCGTCCGAAAGATGGTCGTTATGGCGAAAACCCAAACCGTTTACAGCACTACTACCAATTTCAAGTCGTCCTTAAACCAAACCCTGACAATATCCAACAGCTTTATCTTGACTCTCTCAAAGCGATTGGTATTGATACGCTTATTCACGATATTCGTTTTGTCGAAGACAACTGGGAATCTCCAACACTCGGTGCTTGGGGCTTAGGTTGGGAAGTTTGGCTTAACGGTATGGAAGTAACTCAGTTCACTTACTTCCAACAAGTGGGCGGTTTGGAATGCTACCCTGTGACAGGTGAAATCACTTACGGTCTTGAACGTTTGGCAATGTACCTTCAAGGCGTAGATTCAGTTTACGATCTTGTTTGGACAAAAGGTCAATTCGGTACTGTGACTTATGGCGATGTGTTCCATCAAAATGAAGTAGAACAATCGACTTATAACTTTGAATATGCCAACGTTGAAAAAATGTTTGAGCTTTTCGACTTTTACGAAGCTGAGGCGACACGCTTAATTGAAGCTAAACTTCCACTTCCAGCGTATGAGCAAGTCATTAAAGCATCACACTGCTTTAACTTGTTAGATGCTCGTGGTGCAATTTCTGTGACTGAACGTCAGCGATATATTTTACGTGTACGTACATTGTCACGCTCAATTGCACAAAGCTATGTAGATGCCCGTGCGAAGCTTGGCTTCCCAATGGCTGAACCTAAACTTCGTGATGAAGTATTGGCGCAATTAAAAGCACAAGTTGAAAGTGACGCAAAAGCTGAGGAGAATAAATAATGTCTAAACATACCGTTTTATTCGAACTTGGCTGTGAAGAACTTCCTCCAAAAAGCTTAAAAAAATTACGTGATGCCCTATTGGCAGAAACTATAAAAGGTCTAAAAGATGCAGGTTTGGCATTTGATTCAATTGAAGCTTATGCAGCACCACGTCGTTTGGCATTAAAAATTGTTAATGTTGATGGTGCACAAGCAGACACTCAAAAGCGTTTTGATGGTCCTGCCCTACAAGCTGCTTATGATGCAGAAGGCAAACCAACCAAAGCCTTAGAAGGCTTTATGCGTGGTCAAGGCATTACTGCGGATCAAGTATCAACTTTCCAAGCAGGTAAAGTTGAAAAAGTTTGTTATTTAAAAGATGTGAAAGGTCAAAGTCTTGACGCTTTACTTCCACAAATTTTACAAACAGCACTAGATAACTTACCAATCGCAAAACGTATGCGTTCTGCTGCAAGCCGTACTGAATTTGTTCGTCCGGTGAAATGGGTCGTCTTGTTAAAAGACAATGATGTGATTGATGCAACGATTCAGGATCATAAAGCGGGTAATCTGACCTATGGTCATCGTTTCCATGCCCCTGAAGCAATTTCATTAACAAATTCAGATGATTATTTACCGAAATTAAAAGCAGCACATGTCGTGGCTTCTTTTGAAGAGCGTCAAGCGATCATTGACCAACAAGTTAAAGCTTTGGCTGATGAAGTCAATGCGATTGCCATCGTTCCTGCCGACCTACGTGATGAAGTGACTGCATTGGTTGAATGGCCTGTTGCGTTACGTGCAAGCTTTGAAGAACGTTTCCTTGCAGTGCCTCAAGAAGCCTTGATCACCACGATGCAAGACAACCAGAAGTATTTCTGTTTGGTCAATGCAGCACATAAATTACAGCCTTATTTCATTACTGTTTCCAATATTGAGTCTAAAGATCCTGCTCAAATTATTGAAGGGAATGAGAAAGTTGTACGTCCTCGTTTATCAGATGCTGAATTCTTCTTCTTACAAGATCAAAAGCAACCGCTTGCTTCTCGTAAAGAAAAATTAGCCAATATGGTGTTCCAAGCTGAATTGGGTACGCTGTGGAATAAATCTGAACGTATTGCAAAATTAGCTGTGGCTTTAGCGCCAATCACAGGTGCAAACCCTGCCGATGCTGAAAAAGCTGCACTTCTTGCAAAATGTGACTTAACCTCTGAGTTGGTGGGTGAATTCCCTGAACTTCAAGGGATTGCAGGGACTTATTACGCACGCCTTGAAGGTGAAAACGTTGAAGTTTCAGAAGCCTTAGGTGAGCAATATTTACCTAAATTTGCAGGTGATGTTTTACCGCAAACTAAGACAGGTACAACCATTGCCCTTGCTGATCGTTTAGATACATTGACAGGTATTTTTGGTATTGGTCAAGCACCGACAGGTTCGAAAGATCCGTTTGCACTGCGCCGTTCTGCAATTGGTATTTTGCGCCTTGTGACTGAAAATAATCTTGATGTTTCGATTGAAGAACTCATCAAACTTGCTTTAGCTGCTTATGGCGATGTATTAAAAGATCACGGCAAGACTTTGGCAGATGCTGTGGCATTCCTTGAAGGTCGTTACCGTGCCAAGTATGAAGATCAAGGCGTTGCTGTTGATGTGATTCAAGCAGTTCAAGCACTTTCTCCTAAATCTCCGTTAGATTTTGATAAGCGTGTAAATGCGGTCAATCATTTCCGTAACTTGCCTGAAGCTGCTGCTCTTGCTGCTGCCAATAAGCGTGTTGCAAATATCTTGGCGAAAGAAGCTGAACCTACTGGTGAAATCGTTGAATCTAAACTGGTTGAAGATGCTGAAAAAGCGCTTTATACCGAGATTCAAAATGTACTGCCTGTAGTTCAACCACTTTTGGATGCAAAAGATTACACTGAAGCACTTTCTAAACTTGCAGCTTTACGTGCACCAATTGATGCTTTCTTTGAAGGTGTCATGGTGATGGCAGAAGATGCTGAATTAAAAGCGAACCGCTTACGCATACTCGCGCAGTTGCGTGGTTTGTTTACGGCTGTTGCGGATATTTCGGTGTTACAGCACTAAGCTAAATATTTGAAATAAAAATAAACCCCTGCTTAAATAAGTGGGGTTTTATTTTTATTTCTAGAATACATAATACCAAAATGAATACAACAACCCCCAAAAGCCCTTATAGCATTGATCTCAAACTTATTCTAATTCATTTTTTATTGTTGATTAGCAGTTACTTAATTTACAAAAACTTTGCCTACACCCCTGAAAAAAAAGATATGAGTGGAATTTTTTTCATGCTCATTTCCATCTTAGGTGGAATTGTAGGATTAATTGTATTAGCGGTTAGTTTGCCCCGTTTAGATCGTACAGTTCGAAACTTATCTATGTATAAGTTCTTTTTAGCACTTCTCTATTGGGTTTCAAGCACAGTTATTTTTATCTTTTTTGGAATCAGCAGATTTTTCTATAACAATCCTTTAGTCCTTTTTGTTTTTGTACTGATTTTCTATAGTAGTATTTATTTCTCAGTCGTACGTATTGCCGATATGCGTAAAAAAGATTGGCTAGTTTTGGGTGGGATTTTTGGTGCTTTTGTACTTTTATTCTTTTTACCAAAGATTTAGAAAATTAAGTAGTTTAAATTTTCTTAGATAGTTACGTTGTTTTTACAACTGTTACGGATCTTTCAGTTTTACAGCACTAAGCTAAATATTTGAAATAAAATGAGAACCCTGCTTAAAAAAGTGGGTTTTTTTATTGAAAGAATTATGAAAAAATTAGAAGCAACACTTATTAATCTATTTATGTGGGGCGAATTATTCTCAACTCAAGGAGTTCTTGACACTACAATTATACAATGTGAAGGTTTTGTATTTGAATTTAGACAACAAGACATCAAATTAAAGCAAAGTGAACATATTAATAAAACTATTTTAACTACCATAGTTACAGTTCGTGATATTACAGAAGAGCAAATTCCTCAAATTTTAGAAATTATTGATGATATATGTTGGTTACTTTCTTTTGCGCAACAAGCACCTATTTGTCGTCATAGTTATAAGATTGACAATCTAGAAATAGAATCAAGAAACTGTATAAGCTTCATTATAAATTCACCTGCTTACATCATTGAAAATAGAGGTAAATCTATTCGAAGTTTTATAGAACAAGTTTATCCAACCTATAAAGAATTAAAAAATCCTAGAGAATTAGAAGTAGTATTTGGCTATCTAATAGAAATAAATAAACCTAATCTTGCGATGGAAACAAAACTGATAATTTCTTATGTACTGATGGAGCATCTAAAAAGAACGTATGCTGAAATTATTGGATATATAAAAACTGACACTCAATTTAAGCATCCACAATATCCAGATTTAAAAACCCAACCTCACGATATTGAAAATTATGAGTCTCTAAAAGATAAAGGTAATACTTATTATCGTCATAAAAAATTTGGAAAATGTGGTTCAACAGAAATGATTAAGCGAACCTTTGAAGGGGCAAGAATTACTCGTACAAAAACAAAATCTATTATTGATAAAAGAAATACAATGATTCACGAAGGGCTTCTTTTACCTTTTGGCGATCCTAAATATACCAATCAAGCATTTATAGATTTTCAGGAAGTAAATGACTTATTCCGCGAATATTTACTGAGTATTCTAAATTACCAAGGCGAATATTATTTAAGCAATGATCGTTTTTCTTGTTCAGTATGTCTTATATAAAATTATATTTATAATGCACAAATAACCTGAAACAATCTACAACCAAATAAATCTGAATCTTCTCATTGGATTCTATAAACTTAATTCATCAGATTCAGCCAAGACTAAAAGCAATGAATGCAAAAATCATCTTCTCTACTATTTTAACAACCCTTGCCCTCACCGCTTGCTCAATAACACCGACAGATCCTAATGCCCCTATTGTCATCGAACAACATAAAAACATCTCTGCTGAACCCTCAACAAAACATAACCTTGCACGTCTCATTAAGCAAAAAGACAACTGCGTAATAGAGTTTACAGGCAACTTTGAAACAGGCAAAGCCACAGAACATTGGATTTTTAAAGGTGATCAACTTATTTCCGCATTTTCAAATGTAGATGCCGACATTGAAAAAACACACACAATATTTGATATTCAAGATGCACATAAAATTAAAAATTTCAATGCACTGAAAAAGAACTTCAATGCTTCATCACTCGAAATCTGTAACTAATCTCCACAATACCTCAGTAAATCCGATTTACTGAGTAAGTTTCTATACATGCTTTTACCAACAGTGTACAACGATGCCTCATTTTGCAAGTATCATGTCACTATATAAAAGGAAGGTACATTTAATAATGCAGAAAATCAAAGTATTAGCGCTTAGTTTTACACTTTTTGGTACAACATCCATTTATGCACAAACCACTACTGAAAATAAAACTACACCATACGGTGACAACCCTAATATTTTTAAGGTGATTGCGAAAAAGACAGGTTCTGCTGTACAAAATACAGCTGAGAAAGTCGGAGAAGCAACGGAAAATGGTATCCGAAAAATCAAACCAAAATTTGATGAAACTATCAACAATACCAAAACATATACCGCAGAACAGGCGACCATTGCCAAAGAAAATACACAGAAAGGCATAGATACAGCAGTTAAAAAAGTGGAACAAACCACAGACCGTGTTTTAGGTCGAACTGAATATAACGTGCCCATTGAACAAGGCAGTTTAAGTCAGTCCAAAATACCCACAAAAACAGCTTATGAAGTGACTGCTGCCACTCCTACGACTACAGTTCTAACCCCTCTTACGCCTATAGCACAACCAACAACTGTGCAAAATACACAAGTAGAACCCGAGATCGTCAAACAATCCTTACCTATAGAAAATACGACAACCAAACAAACGGAAAATTCTTCAACCAAAGCATCGAATGAAGATGATACCAGTGGCGTTCCTCGCTAAAAATAATGTAAATATTCCTCATTTATTTCAAATGAGGAATCTGGATAAAATCCCAAAGGTTTAAAGCACAAACTCATGTTGGTTCAATGCTTTCATCAAACGATGCCCGACATAAAAGTGCAGTCCCGATAGCATGACAAATACAGCCATTCCAAGAGATGCACTATATTCAAAAAATGGATAAGCCCCTGAAGATAGGAAACAATAACTGAGCCACAATTGTACCAATGCCAATAAACATGCCACTGAAAATTGTAAAATTGAACGAACTTTGACAATAATACTGATAAAAAAGATGATCAATACTACAAGTCCAATCAGTAAGGGTAAAAATGAAAAGGCTTTATGTACATCTATTTGCGGATTCTGTGCTAAATACTGTTGTGCATAGATATCTAAACCAATAAAAGAAAAAGTCGCTAAAAAAATCAAAAGTTCAAAGACACCGAAAAACTTAAGTTGCTGTTGGGTTGTTTTCACGATGTAAAACTCCTCATTTTTATCTGTTTTGCTGGGTAGAATAATGATGTATTGAGGCAATTTTTTATATAGACCGATTAAAGACCGACCTGCCGAATGGGTTTCCCCTGTTGAAATGCCGATGCATTTTCTGTTAATTGTTGCACAATACGTTGCCTAGCATCAACACTGCCCCATGCACTGTGCGGTGTAATAATTAAGTTAGGAATATTATTGGCAAGTAGAACGTTACCCTCTTTTGGTGGTTCAACGCTGAGTACATCGGTTGCTGCACCAGCAATTTTTCCTGTACGTAAAGCTGTTGCCAAGTCATGTTCATTGACAATGCCACCTCGTGCACAGTTAATTAAAAATGCACTTGGCTTCATCTTCTCAAAGGCTTTGCTATCAATCAGATCACGCGTTTCTTCTGTCAAAGGGCAATGTAAACTTAAAAAATCAACTTGTGGTAAAAGCTCAGACAATGCCACGCGGTTTCCAGTTGAACGATTAGGCAAAGCACCGACTATAATTTTCATCCCAAAAGCTTCGGCAAGTTTAGCCACAGCCTGCCCCAATTCACCATAACCCAAAATGCCTAAAGTCTTTCCTGCAAGCTCCACAATTGGAAAATCAAGCAAACAAAAGATTGGCGATTTATTCCATTCACCTTGTTTTACTGCATGATCATATTGAATAACTGAAGTCGCCAAAGTGAGCATGAGCATTAGTGTATGTTGCGCCACCGCGGATGTGCCATAGCCCTGGCAGTTACACACCGTAATGCCTTGCGCTTTGGCTTGAGCAAGATCAACATTATTTGTCCCTGTCGCAGAAATCAAAATTAGCTTAAGAGATACACATTGTTTTAAAGTTTCTGCATCAAGCACGACTTTGTTAGTGATCACGACGTCAGCATGTTGTACACGTTCCAAAACCTGTGTGGCTAATGTAGATGGATACAACTCTAAATCAGTAAATATTTCACGTAATGCACTAAAATCAAGATCATTTTTATCTAATGATTCATAGTCTAAAAATACAGCTTTCATGTGTTCCCTTATCAATCATAGACAGTATTATGTACTTCTTTTATATCATGTATTCTAATGCACATACTTTCCAAATAATGACGATAGGTCTAAAGTATTTTAAAAAATAAACCCTGAAAAATTCAGAGAAAATCATAAATAATAAAGAGTTTTCAACTAATGATGCAATATATCTACACTGCAATATTTTTTTTATTGAGTAATATTTTAATTACACCCATCTCATTGGCAAAACCAGTGGAAGACGAAAAAGTCTTACAATCTGTAGAAAATTTTGATCAATTTCAAACAACTGAAGGTAATCAAATTAAACTCATTAAAACTCCACAAGGCTGTCGAATTGAAGCAATCTTTTATGGAGAAATAGGTCGTACTAAAGAAAACTTCTTATTTGCATATATCCAAAATCAACTACACCTTCAACATGCTGCACATTATGAATATCATTACAGTCATGGAGGATTAACTAATTTATCCGAAAATAAAGGAGAATTTTCCACAACTGTTCAACGAGTCGAACTTGATCCCAAAGCATCTGAACAGCAACAGAGTTTCAAAACCCACTTACAACTATTTCCTGTTACTGCGTTACAATCTTGCCATTAACCCCATGTAAATCTATAAAAATTCGCCCTCATCCTTTCATAGAAGGACGAAAATTTTATTAAATCATCGTGAATTTTTCGTTGTCTTGCACTGACTCAGACTCAAAATTACAATTCCCTTGCTCATCTGAATGCATATATAAGTTTTTATAGCTCAATAAATAAAATTCTGGGCATTTTTTAATAACAATCGGATGCATATCCAAAGATAAAGCTTCATATTGTTTGAACAATTTGGTCACACGGCGATCATTCATACAGATCAAATAGGTCTGTTTTTTCACTTCAACCTGAACTAAACCGCTATGTTCAACATGCAATGGAATAATGTATTTACCATTAATATCAATCACCTGCTGTTCATAACTTTCAACTTTTTGGGTTATTACATTAAAAACTAAAATATTGCCAAAACGATCTTGCAGTTGATTTTTTTCTTCAAAAGCAAAATTGACCTGTATACCTAACTTTTCTAAGTCTTGTTCATCGACACGTTTATTGGTCAGTAAAATTCGGGTAATAGTTTGTTTTAAACTCGCATCAAAAAAGTTTTTATCGAGTTGTAAATCAATCCCTTTCAGAATATTTCCTAAAGCTTCATTGTGTGCACCAAGTAAATGAGCAACCACACTACGATAGTAAAACTTGCTATTTTTCTTCACTTCACGCATTTGACGATAAAAATAAATCGGCTCAAATGGACGTTCGATAAAGTCATGCAGTAATGCTGAACTTGCCAAAACAGCAATGGCATCATGTCCTGTATAGGGTAGATGTAATGTATGCAACTGAGGAATAAGCGGTTTAATTTTTAAATAATGCTCTTTGTCATGTTCAAAATAAGGATCATAAACAATAATATATTCACACTCAGGATTAATATCCTGTGCTTGAATCTGCATATCTGCATTTAAATCTGCATCATAAAAATCGGTATAGCGCTTATCGTCTACATCTTCAGGATTGATCGAATATTGTGGCACCATTGCCACCACACGGTTCATTTTGAGTGGCTTAGAATATTTAATTGCAGCATAACCACCCATCGAGCCACCATAGCCGACAATACGTTGATACTTTTGCAAAATGGGTGTTAAAAATTCAAGTAAAGCAGACATACTTACCGCAGGAAACCAAGACTTTTGCTTGGGCATAATGCCGACCATACTATAATCATATTTCATCAATGACTTTTCAGCATTGATCGATGTTCCTTTCGCACGCGTAATTAAATCGCCAAAAGACAACACTAGCGTTTCAGTCGTTCCCTCTAGGTAAATGGCTCTGATATGCTCATCTTCAAAAATTATCTGCTTATCCATCGCAATACCGTGAACCGGACTCTCCAAAAGGCTAAAAAATGAAACAATGAATGACTTGCCGAGCCATTACATGTGGTGTCATATTTTATAGATTCTACACAGATTAAAAAGCGCAAAATATGACACATTATTTACATCCTGCTGCACAAAAAGGCTTCAGTTCAGCAGCTGAATTGTACCAACAAGCACGCCCAGATTATCCTCAAGACATCGTATCTTGGCTCAAAAATGAACTGAATTTAGATCAGGATTCTATTGTTGTCGATCTTGGTTCAGGAACAGGAAAGTTTTTGCCTTATCTCAAACAGATCACACCTCATATTATTGCTGTTGAGCCTGTTTCAGAAATGCTTGAACAATTGAAAATAGTACATCCTGATGTACAAACCATACAAGCGAACAGCGATGAAATTCCACTTAAAAATGAATATGTTGATGCTATTGTATGCGCCCAATCTTTTCATTGGTTTGCAAATGCTGAAAGTCTACGTGAAATCCATCGGATTTTAAAACCCCAAGGACATCTTGGGCTCATTTGGAATCAACGTGATGAACAGGTTAATTGGGTTAAAGCAATTGCTGACTTATTGGCTCAATACGAAGGTGATACCCCACGCTTCCATAGTGATTTATGGAAAAATGCCTTTAACTCAACAGAAATGCAACAATGTTTTGATGCTCCAACATTAAGTACATTCAATCAATTACATACAGGCTTAGTCGAACAAGTCGTGAGCCAACGTTTGCTCTCAACGAGTTTTATTGCCGCTATGCCAAGTGCCTCGCAAGTTCAAATGAAACAACAATTTGATAAACTAGTATATGATTACACAGGAAAGCAAGCTCAGGATGAAATTAGCTTTCCCTATCGAACTTATGCTTACCATTATCAAAAATTGGTCGGTCAGTAATACATAAAAACCATTAAATCAGTGTCAGGATATGAATATGAAGCTCCGTTTTCAACCCGTTGTATTGAGTATGTTGTTCAGCTCCATGGTGTTGGTTGCAGGCTGTTCTCAATCCAATGATGCAAACTCTGATAGTAAAAATAAAGATCTGTCGAGTGATGTAAAAAAAGAGCTTAAAACTGCTCAGATTAAACCATTCCCAAAAACAGCAGATGATAGACATGATATTGATCTACTCATTGAATATGATCAAAAATTCAATGAAATGAATAGTGCGCTTGAAGCTGATTTGAAAAAGATGCTTGATGAAGGTAATCTCACACCTGAACTTGAATTACAACGCAAAAAAGACAGTGTACGTTCTGCTCAAAATATGCTGAAAGATTTAGATTTAAAAACCGAGCAAGGGCGTTATATTCAAGGGTTGCTCTATCAATATTGGGAAAAACAAGCAAAAAAATATAAAAATGGTCAGAGTTCTATGAACCAAAAAGATCATCCCAATAATAAAGTTAAAGGAATGGGCGATTTAATTACTGCCAATAACCAACTTGAATATTGGAAATCACAAAACTCTTATACCGAAACCGATGAAACGAGTAATACAGAGGCTGACGGTGAGGCTTCGAGTGAAGTTCAAACAACCTATTAACCTAATATTTAAAACTTGAAAGATTTCTTCAGGTTTTAAATATCAAACGCATCTTAGGCAATGTTTAGGAAATTCTGACTCGACATTGCCATTGCTCCACACCTTGCATAGATGAATCTTTGGCTTCCCACGGACGAATATGAACGAGGTGAATGTCGTCTTGTCCTATTTTTTCAGCCGTAAATTTAAAGGTTTTTGTACCAGGAACACCCACCATGCCTGCATTGGACTCACCTGCCAAATAGGTTTCTTCCATCTTCAATAAAGTCAGAGGTTTAGCGAGTTGCCACTGATAACCTGTCGATGGATTCTCAGGCAAAGTTACAACAATCACCTCTCCCTGATCAACTTCTAACAATGCAGGACACTTCTGCTTCAAGATATATTGATGTGTTTTACCATCCACTGTTGATCCTGAACTTTGACACGCTGTTAATCCCAACATCAGACAAGTAAATGCCATACCCATGAACAATTTCATAATTTTAAACACTCATACTCTCTTATAAATTTTAACGATATCAAATCTTAAATATTTTGTTTTTCAATCCATTGAATTGAATCTACTCGAATGAGTTTACATGCCCCATCACCAACGCCATTCCAATCGAGTGCCGATTTCCACACCAAATCTTTATCGTTAATTTGTACCAAATCACCTGTTAAATGCACCAAATCACCACGTTTCACTTTTTTAATATCTTCAGCCACTTGCGGATTGGCAGGAATAATATGCATATTACTTACCAATTGCGTTGCCATTTGTGCAGGCAATGGTGGATGTGCCATCTGCCAATTTAAGAAGCGGTCATATTGATTAATCGAAATCTGACGGGCAATATCTGGTCGAGTAAAAACACCTCGTGTCACAGCGTAATCGATGGGTGAAAACTTAGCTTGCTCATCATTAGTATATTCTTTTGAACCCAAAATACGGAACTCACCTTGAAAGGCTTCAAGTACTGAGATTTTTTGATTCGCATCAGTTGGGGCTAAACCATTGGCAATATTATATTCAGGATTAAATTTTTTAAAATTTACCGACTGTGACTTTAATGATGACCTAAATTGCGACTGTGCTTGTTGTTTCGCAATAGCACTGTTTGGATGTGCAATATTCGCTTTCAAGTCACTGACAGCGTTTTGTCTAGTATTCTGTCCTGCAACATTAACCGATTGAAAAGCATAGGACTGTAAAGCAAATAAGCTCAAAGCCCCGATACACAAAAGATATTTTAAGCCTGTTGCCGATGACTTATAAATCTTTGGCTGTACGCACTCAGCATTGTGTTTCATCTGTCCTTGCTTCCCATTCAAACTTTATTCATATTTATCATAAGCCTGAAAACTGAAATAAATATTTGCTTTCGGTAACAATATGCAGAATTTTCGTCAAGCTTTTGTCAGTTCTGCACAGTGACATTTTGGATAGACAGGCTAAAATCATACAATAAAGACGCTATATCAATATCCGACAACACAGCTCACAATAAGAAGCCAAAGCCATGATTTATAAGTATTACCAACAGCATATTTTCCCGCATATTCTGAATCAAGTGATGCAAGTACCAAGCCTCATGGAAAGTCGAGCAGAATTACTCAAAAGCATTCAAGGCGATGTATTAGAAATTGGTTTTGGTACAGGTTTGAATATTCCCTTTTATCAAGCAGTCGATACACTCTATGCGCTTGAACCCAATGCGGATGTCTTTCAGCTTGCTCGAGAGCGTATTTTCAAGGCACCATTTTTAGTTCAGCATTTACAAGCAAGTGCTGAAAAATTACCTTTTGCTGATAACTCTGTTGATCATGTGGTGAGTACGTGGACAATGTGTAGTATTGCCAATTTAGATAAAGCTTTGGCTGAAATTCGCCGTGTGCTCAAACCCACAGGTACACTACATTTGGTCGAGCATGTTGAATATCATAACAATGATACATTGAAAAAATTGCAAAATTTATTAACCCCGATACAAAAAATTATTGCTGATGGCTGTCATCTTAATCGCAATATTGAATTATTAATGCTCAATGCGGGTTTTAAATTTACACAAAAATCTTATTATGATGCTGAAGGTATTCCACACATTGGCAGACGCATGTTTTTTGCTCGCGCACAGAAAATAGCGCAGGAGCATTGATACAGTAGATTAACTTTCAATTCATATTTTAATTGTATAAAAATTGACTCAGGTCTTTGCGCTGACTTAGACCTCATCAAAATCAATACGAATCGTTTCAAAACGTACTCGTCCCTCTCTAATCGCTTGTGCAATCGCTTGTTGCCCTTTGGTTAAACGTGCTCCACCACTTTTAATATCGATCAATACCACTTCAATATCTTCAGCTTGTCCATCACCATCACGAAAATCGGTATAGCCATCAAACACTATATAATCAATAGGGTCACCTAAAAATTTAGCATCACTCGGTAAATACCGAAATTCAGGCATAATTGGTGCCATTTGCTCTGCCATTTTTCCTTTCAGTACAGCACGACTCGTATTTACACTGCGTTTCTGCGCGTGTACCAATGCCTGTTGATGCTCCATTTCAAGCTCAGTAATATACTGCTCGTACTCGGCTTTAATTTTTCCATTTCGTGTTCCCGACAACACAAGCGTTGTCAGTACGATGCCAATGCACGCTCCGATCAACATTGCCATCCCAACGGACATGCGCAATTCCTATATACTTTAGTTTCGCTCAATGTAAACAACTTTCTCATTTTACTCAATGTAAACAAACTTATAACTTTTATGCAATGTAACCTATCTGTGCAAAATTAATGCTAAGCTAAGATAAAGAATGCTGTGCTGAATCAATTATTGAAGGACTCATGAAAACTATACTTATTGCAAATTTAAAAGGTGGTTGCGGCAAAACAATGACGGCGATTACGCTCACTTCAGCACTCGCTCAAAAAGGCTATAAAGTCGCTCTTGCCGATGCTGATACGCAAAAATCTGCATTGCAATGGTTAAAACAACGTCCTGCACATGCAGCACCTATTCAAATTTTAGATTGGCGTCATGAAAAATCGATTGGCGATGCACCCAAAAATTTAGATTATTTAATTATTGATGCACCAGGAGCACTGACAGGTGAACATGCCGAACAACTCATTAGTGAATGTCATGCCATTGTTACGCCACTTCAACCCTCTTTCTTTGACATAGACAGTACCAAACGCTTTTTAAAACATATTCAAGAGATTAAACGTATTCGCAAAGGTAAAGTTGCTATGCATTTACTTGCCAATCGTATAAAAGCCAACAGTGCCAGCTCAAAAGAAATTCAACAATTTTTTGAAAAAATTGAGCATCAGCCTGTCGCATGGATTGCTGAACGTAGTGCCTATGGTCAACTTGCTATGCAAGGTTTAAGCATTTTTGATAAAAATCAAAAAAACTTTTTACAAATTCAGGAACAATGGCAACCTCTACTCAATGCGCTAATTGAAGACTCATCAAGTTGGTTTTAAAACTTTATTATTCAATGCTGAATCACTAAGCTGATCTTGTCGACACTCAGAAAACAGCACATTTTTGAATTTTCATATATGATGGAAACAGAAAGCGAGGATTCTATAACTGGTTTTTATGTTATGAATCGAAATAATAATCTCCTATTCATCCGAGTAATTTGTGCAAGAATTTAATCCGACTTTACAGCGTGCATTGCTATTTGGGCTGCTTTTTATCCTGATTTTTCTTGGATTTGACATACTCAAGTACTTTATCGTGCCTGTGCTATGGGCATGTATTATTGCCTATATGACATGGCCCTTGTATAAGCGGATTCAACGATTTTGTGGTACGCAACGTTCTACACTCAGTGCCTCAATCATGATTACGATCATTGTTTTAGTCATTGGGCTTCCACTCACATTTGCAATTTTTATTTTGCAACACGAAGGTCGAAATCTCTATTTTGATCTACAACGTCAGTTTTCTTCAGGTCATTTAAGCGTTCCCGACTTTATTCGTGAACTACCAATCATTGGTAAAGAAATTAGTCGTACTGTCCGTGAAATTAATACCGATCCAAATAGCTTTTCACAAACCATTGGTGTTTGGATTCAAGGTCACATGAATTACGGTAAATTTGTACTCAATGAAATTACCCGAAATTTAGTGAAACTTGGTTTTGCAGTGATGTCGTTATTCTTTTTTTACCGCGATGGCCAGACTATTGTGGAACAAGTCAGTAAAGCATTACACAAAATTATTGGTCCTCGTGTGCACCACTATATGGACACTATTTCAGAAACAACTCGGGCAGTTGTCTATGGGGTTGGACTGACTGCGATAGCACAATCCATTCTTGCGGGTATCAGTTATTTTGTCGCAGGTGTACCTAACCCAATGGTATTGACCATTGTGACATTCCTTTTCGCTCTCATTCCCTTTGGTCCACCATTGGCTTATGGTGCAGTGTCATTGTGGTTATTTTCACAAGGGCAAACAATGGAGGCAATTGGTGTCATGGCTTGGGGCGTGTGTGTCGTCAGTACTGCCGACAACGTTATTCGCCCATTGGTGATTTCAGGTGCAACTAAAATTCCATTCTTACTGATTATGTTTGGTGTTTTAGGTGGATTGGCAAGTTTTGGCTTAGTCGGACTGTTTATTGGTCCTGTAATTCTAGCTATTTTACTGGCAATTTGGCGTGAATGGTTACACGAAACTACGGCACCTGAGCCAATGCCAGACAGTACACTTGCTTATGATCTTGATGATGATCCTGATTTTAAATAATTGATTTTATTTTTATTTGATAATAACGCGATGCCATTTTCTATAGCATCGCTTTATTTTTCCAATTTCTTCACGCTTCAACGATGATTGTTCTAAAATATTAAAATCATTCAATACTTATTACACACCAACCACGCAATCATCCGTTAATAAATCTATACAATCAAACTGTTAAAAGCTCCTAGTATGACAAGCACACTTTTGTTTGAATAAATAGAATAACAAACAAAATTGGAATACTTTTTCATGCCTCAGGTTTACTCATATTTTCAAATACTCGCTGCATCGACCTTACTTGGTTTTTCTCTCGTAGGCTGTAGCACGACACCATCGAAAGAAAAAAAAAGCACTGAAAAAGTTGTGGTTCTTGTCAATGCTGTAAGTTCAGAAGGTATTGGAGCAAAACTAGGGACAATCACATTGCAAGATACTGCTCGTGGTTTAAGTATCCAGTCTAAGCTCTCTAATCTCCCTTCTGGTTTTCATGGTTTTCATATCCATGAAAAAGGCTCATGTGCTCCTGCTGAAAAAGAAGGCAAGAGTGTCGCTGCACTTGCAGCAGGTGGACACTTTAATCCACATCAATCAGGTCATGGCACACCAAATGATGGTCATATGGGCGACCTACCTGTACTCAATGTCGACTCAAGTGGTAATGCCAATACGACCGTTTTGGCGCCTCGTTTAAGTTTAAAAGATGTGAAAGGGCTTGCGATTATGATCCATGCTGGTGGGGATAATTTCTCAGACTATCCAAAACCATTAGGTGGTGGAGGTGATCGTATTGCTTGTGGTGTAATCCAATAATCTATTTGCGGAAATATTTGTGGATAAAGTAAGCTTTATCCACAATTTTAAAAAGATGTGGATACATTCTATTTCCCTTTCTCAAATATCCACTTTGTTTCGATTAGTGATTACACATAGCACAGTTTATTGCTAAAGATTAAAATAGAAAAATTCCACTCAGGCTTATATTTCCGTGAATTCTTTGCATGCATATTTCCGAAACATCCACTCGAGTTCAATTCTGATCTATTGCTTGCAAATTTTTATTGTGCTGAGTGGAACAACACTAGGTTTATATTTTTCAGGTTATACCGAACTTATTGTTCCAATTACTTTAGGTGCAATTGCGACAGCATTGACCGATTTCGATGATCGTCTTAGTATCCGCCTGCGTAATTTAATCTATGTTTGCATCTTATTTTTTGCAGTCAGCAGTATTTTATATTTACTACATCCTTATAAATTCATCTTTATTTTATACCTATCACTCTCTAGTGGCATGCTCATGCTTATGGGGGCATTTGGTCAACGCTATGCAACCATTTCATTCGGAACAATTTTATTATCAATTTATACCATGTTTGGATTGGGTGAATATGAACATTGGTATCAACAATCGATCTATTTTGTATTAGGTGCATTGTGGTACGGCACGACATCTATTCTATTTTATTTGCTTAAACCGACCCAAGCAGTACAAGACAATTTAGCGCAAAGTTTTCAAGCCCTTGCTCAAGTCCTTGAAAAAAAAGCCAAGCTCTTTGATCCAGATAATACCCACAATGTCGAACAGCTCCTTTATAATTTATCTTTAGAAAATAGTCTTGTGGTGCAACATTTAAATACTACGAAAGCCTCTTTACTCACTCGGCTCAAAGCCTCTCGTGCAAATAGAAACACGATTTATTGGCTAAATTTGTATTTTTTAGCCCAAGATATTCATGAACAAGCGACTTCAAATTATTTGCACTATGAAAATATTCATCAAAATTTTAGTCGTACTGATCTAATCTACCGCATTCAAAAAAACATTCGCCTACAAGCGCGCCATTGCGAACAACTTGCGCAGTGCATTATTCAAAGACAAAGTTTTCAGATTCATCCCGATCATGAAATGATTTTAAATAATTTAGAGAATTCACTTCAAGAATGGATAGAGCAAAATCCACAAAACTTAGAAGTAAAGAACTTACTTTTAGTGTTCAATAATTTACGTAATGTCCAAGCACAATTTAAAAATCTCAGCATTGAGCAAGAAAGCTACCAACAAAGTTATACACGCCATCAAGACAATCTGAATCTACTCGATGATGATATTCATGGCGTAGATGATTTATGGCTCAAGCTTAAACAAAATTTGACCCCAAATTCAGCATTATTTCGTCATTCCATCCGTATTGCCTTTGTCTTTGCTATTGGTTATGCCATTTCACTTTTACCCTTTGCCAAAAATGGCTATTGGATTTTACTCACGAGTTTATTCGTCTGTCAGATCAGCTACTTTGCCACTAAAAGCCGTCTTAAAATGCGAACTTTGGGTACACTTTTGGGTGTTATTTTAGGTATTCCCGTTCTATATTTTGTGCCAAGTATTGAAGGGCAATTGGTGCTCACCATTATTTTTGGCGTGTACTTTTTTTATTTACGTTCCAAAAAATATGCCATGGCGACCCTCATGGCAACACTTATGGTTTTGCTTATTTTCAATCTAAAAGGTGCGGGTTTCTCAATTATTTTACCAAGAATTATGGATACTCTTTTAGGCTGTGCCATCGCATGGTTTGCTGTGAGTTTTATTTGGCCCGATTGGAATTTTCGCAATATTTCCAACAACATCCGTAAAAGTAGCCAAGCCACTTTGGGGTATTTTGATGCTGTAGTTGAACAATACCAACATGGTAAAACCAATAGTATAGAGTACCGTCAATCACGCCGTTTAGCTCATAATGCTCACATTGAGCTATCCAATATGATTTCGAGTTTAAGTACCGAACCTCATCCGAACCAAGATTTAATTCACAATGCATTTCGTTATTTAGTCTATAGCCACAGCCAACTCAGTTATGTGTCAGCTTTAGGCAGCCATCGTACACAGGTACAAGATGCTCAAATTTTAGATTTAATGTTGTGGTGTAAAGAAACATTGAATGATGTCTTACTCAATCAAACCCCTTTAGATCAAACGCTGATTACACAAAAATTGAATGACATTCATCAACTCAGTGAGCAAGATAATCTATCTGATAATCTGCAACTTGCCCTCAAACAAATTAGTTTGTTGCTTGAAACTTTACCTGAATTAGTCAGGCTTAAAACAGCATTGCTTAAGTTGGAAATTAAATAAATTACAATATTTTCACTTTCAAAATGACATTTGTAAAATGTTGAAGTAGAAAATAACGGAATGATATTTTTAAATTTTGTTCAACTTTTCATCCATTTAAGCTACACTCGATATTCATTCTCATTTGATTAAGTGACCATGAATATCAAAAGTTTACGTGTTGTTGGTTTTCTTGAAGGGATTTCCTTCTTACTACTTATTTTTATTGCAATGCCCTTAAAGTATATTTGGGACAATCCTATTTTGGTTAAATATGTCGGTATGGGGCACGGCGTATTATTTATTGCATTTTTAGTTGTTCTTTTTGTTGTATGTGAAAAGCAAAAATGGTCACTTAAAATGTTTTTACTTGGATTAATTGCCTCTATTTTACCCTTTGGCCCTTTTGTTTTTGATCATAAATTGAAAAAATCAGAACAGAATTAAGTTCATATCTCACAGTATTTTCCTGATATTTTGAATAAAGAGGGAAGCTATTTCCCTCTTTATTACTCTACTTAATCATAATAAGATTAAAACTCACCTCTCTCTTTTCTTTCTTGCATAATCTTATTCAAAGTTTGTCGTGGAAAACTAAACCAAATTAAAATCAGTGTGATACAAGATAATGCATAAGCCCACAGGTGAAAATGTACATAAGCGATACGTACCAACTCAATCACAATAAAAAAACTAAACATCATCAGCACTGAAACAGCAGCAGCAACGGTTCCTTTAGATACATTAGATGACATCAGGGCAAAACGATACAAAACTGAAAAGCTAATTCCCTCACCAAAACTAACCAAAGTCATGCCCAAAACAACACTATATAAAAAGTACTCTTGCCATATTAAGCCCAATCCGACTATCAATGTTCCACATAACATTAGGGGTAAACCGATCAATACAGTTTGACCTAATCTCAAACGATCAATCATTTTGATCAGGACAATATTGCCCAAAATCAGCCCACCTAAAACAGGAAATTGTGCCAATCCATATTGCATACTACTCAGACCAAGTTCTTCAACCAACATGACAGGAGATAGCGCAATCCAAAGCATGAGCGGCATGGCTACCATCGGCAGACCTAAAGTCAGTGCTAGAAAGTTTTTATTCTTAAATACTTTCTTATAATCATCCCAAATATAAGCCAATGGCTCTTTTGGAATGCTTACTTTCACTTCAGGCATTTTTGCTTTTAAGCCAAACCAACTGAGAAATGCTAAAATTGCAATGCCAATAAAGCCCCAATGCCACGACACATGATCAATTAAAAATGCACCGACCACAGGACCTAATAAAGGTGCGAGTAGTGAAATATTCGCCATGAGTGCCATGACTTTAATGGCATCTCGTTCTTCAAAACTTTCTTGAATGGCAGCATAACCCACCGCAGCAATCACAGATAAACCAAAACCTTGTAGAAAACGTAAGGTAAGAAAACTTTCAATATTGTGTGTCATTAAAATTAATAAACAGGTAATCACAAAGAATGCGACCCCTGCCAATAACACTTTTTTCCGCCCAAGTCGGTCTGACAATGGGCCAAGTAACCAAGCGACACATGCTCCACCCAACAAATAAAATGACATGGATGAAGGTGCCCAAGCACTGCTCACGCCAAAATCCTTGGTAATGGCAAGCATGGCAGGCTGTACGAGATCATTCCCGATATAAACAGAAAATTCAAACAATACCAATGCTAAGGGAAACATAAATGTGGCACGACTTAACGGTACAGTTTGATGGCTCTGCTCGGATAAATTTTGATTTTGCATACAATTTCAAACTTCTAAGCATTTTGTCAGTAGACAAATCAATCAACTGACACGAATTTTATAATATCTAATCTTTTATCTACTTGAGAAATACAGGAAATTTTAAGAGAAATCTGTATCGTTCCATCAGGAGATTAAGGAACAAAAGATCAGCTTGTTTTTAAATAATATGGATATGCGCTGGATACGCAATTGATGCATCGTGTTCACAAGATGCTATTGAAAAGATCAATAAATATTTAAATTTTAGACTATGAATAATCTAAATATCGTATAAAAAATAGTAAACATCCATCATTACGATACCAATGTCACTCTGCACAGTTTAGCAAATTTTCTGCATGCTGACGAGTATGTAGAAAATAGTGCATGATCAGAAACTTAGAATAATCGGTTTATTCACTGCTTTGTGGATTCAAAAAATGACCATTTTTTAAGTCTTCATAGGCTTGTAAGATTTCAGAATAATTATTCATCACAAAATAGCCTTTACCATAAATGGGTTCATTTAAAGGTTGTCCCGATAAATAAAGAAAATGGCTGTCTTGTATTGTTGTGAATTCAACATCACTGCCTTTATTGGACATAACAGCCATGTCTTGCGCTTCAAGGTGCTCATCAGCATCTAATATGTGTACTCGCCCTGAACGCATATAGAATAATGTCGTACTCCCCTCTTGTGCAGGCAAAGTCAGCGTTTTTCCCGCAGGAACAAAGACGTCAAATACATGCATAGGAGTGTGTGTTTCTGCAGGTCCTTGATGTTGAAAATATTCACCAGCAATCACACGAATATAACCTGCACCATGATTCAATGTTATTTTCGGAATCTGATTTTCACGTAAGCTTTGGTAACGTGCAGGGTTCAATTTATCTTTCGCTGGCAAATTCACCCACAATTGGAGCATTTCAAATGTTCCTCCTGTTTTAGAAAATTCGGGACTAAACACTTCTTCGTGCAATACGCCTGATGCAGCCGTCATCCATTGCACATCGCCCGCACCAATAAGACCACCTCCACCCGATGAGTCTCTATGTTCAATTTCTCCTTTAAAAACAATAGTCACTGTTTCAAAGCCTCGGTGTGGATGTTCACTCACACCTTTGCGTAACCGTGTAGGTTGTAGTACGCCTGGCCATAAATGGTCAAGGAGTAGAAATGGCGAAATGGTATTTCCCAATTCGTAATGGGAAAAAACGGAAACAACAGGGGAAAAATCACCGACTGCGGTTCGTGAATCATTGGAATGGATGAATGCGAGTGTTTTCATTTTTTACACATCATTTAAGTTCTATACGTAGATTAATCAAAGCATTCTTTATTCACTATAGCCCGATGCAAATGCTAGTTCCATTGCATTGTTCAAAGAACATATTTTGGATATGTTTTTTATATTACATTATCCAAATATCCCAACATGATTAACCATAAAAATGTTGCTTTAAATTAAAGCTATACTCTGTCAAATAGTTCTTTAACTTTTCAATATCATTGGTTTGCTCTATTTTACGTGAGCACAATATTTCAATTTTAGCATTCAAAAGTTTTAAGATTTGAATCTGTTCAGCTTCAGGTACTTGAGCTTTTTCTTTTTGCTGTTTTTTGATTTCTAAATAGTCTTCTGCCCAATGAAGTAATGGATCATTGGCATCGATCTGCTCAAATAGTTCAGTAATCAATAACTCAGGCATAATCTGCTGTGTAGCCAACTCTGCTGACATCAAACCACGAATGGAATAAAATACTTTCTTATAAGTGAAATTGTCCGCTACTTGCATCACATTCATTCCACCCTTTGCTAGAGATAAATAATGATAATACAAAGCCTTATAATCTACTTCCTCAAGTAATCTATCTTTAAATTTATCCCATTCAGGAAATTGATTGAAGTAGATAATATGCGCTCGTACCCACTCCAAAACAGTTGGGTTACTTTTCGCTAAAAGCCCAAACATTTTATTCAAATCAAAAGATACAAAATCAAAATCACCATCCATGATTTCGATCAAATCACGATGCTGGCGATAGTCGTAATACTGTGCTTTTGACGGTAAATGAAAACCTCGTACATCATAATCACTGTCTGGGCTTGCCATCCCCCATAAACGACTACCACTTTCAATATAGAACAATGGATGTTCGTCTCGGTTTTGAAATAAGTTCTGGATTTCTTGCTGAATGTTCATAATATTTATACTTTAATCAATCTTCTGAATTTATAGCATTTTCTAAAACAATTTTTGGATTTTCTTTAAATTGAAGCCATTTGTTTTTCATCCAATGTTCCACTTTATCTTTACCTAAAATTGCTAATAGGTTATTTAATAGAGAAAATTTAGCATTTTTATCAAAATAATAAACTATTACTCGTATATTTCGATCACCATCATCATTTAAACTAAATAAATCAATAATATAATCTTTATCTGAAATATCTAACGAGTGTCCCCAAATATAGAAGTTTAAATTCAATTGAGTTTCGCAATTTTGAATTGTCCTATTTAAACTATCTCTATAAGCCCCTCTATTTTCACCTTTCAATTGTTCGTTTAAATCAATTTTTTTCTTTTGATCAAGCAATATGTCATTTTTATATCTATCTAAAAATAAATAATCAGTATCTTTAAAAAGCTTTTGATGATACTTCGTAAAGCCATAGGCTTTTATTTTTTTTAAAGATTCATCTTCTAGGTCAGATACGCCTAAAACAATATTTTGATATTCGCCATGGCTACCATGTAAATACTCAACTTCTACTAAATCATGAATACGTTGATATGTATTTCTATAATTAAAAGAAAATATTTTATCTGGATACATCCAATCTTCACTATCTATAGAAACAGTACTTCCTAGTACTAATGGACTAACTACCAATTCAAGATATAAATTAAATATTTCAATAAAATCTTCTAATTGGCTGTTAAGAAATGACATATATTTTTCAGTACAAAAGCCATACTCTATTTTTTCTTTAACATGAAACCAATTATCGTTTATAAAGCCTTTCCTACTATCAGCAATTTTCCCAAAATCAGAATTTGTAACTTTTCCATAATCTATGTTTAGTTTAAATAATCCCAACTTAATAAGTAGATCAATATCTAATTCAGAAATATAAATCTTTTCATCTTCCTTCTCAGAAGTTATTTTTGTTAAGCTTCTAATTGTTTTATCTATTTTTCCATATTTCTCAAATTTCAAATGAATTTTCTTAATAAATTTAAAAGCCAAAATTAGAGCACTTTCAATTTTTTGTTCAAAATCAATCCATGTTTTTATATCATTGACATGTTTTCTAAAATATTGATACCAACAATTTAATTCCAAACGATACTGTAATTTGAGCACTTCTTTTGCTGATAGTTTGACTTGTTCCGTTAAATAGAACCCTTTAGTCTTTTTAATAAATTTTGGATCTCTTGTTTTAGAATAAAGCTCATCGAAATTCATTGAGTAATCAGGGAAATCTTTTTCCTCCCACATATTTTCTAACATTTCCATCCACGTCCTTACTGAATGAATAGTTAAATCATGTACTTTGCTACCTGTATTTTTCTTTTCTATAGCACCCATAACATCCATGAAATGATCATACTTTGTCGGTAAATAATGTGAAAGATCAAAACCATTGCCTACAATTAAAATATTCATTTATTGTTATTCCCCAAAACAAAAAAGCGCATCAACTGATACGCTTTCTATGAGGCTCTACGGTTAAAATTTCAACTAAAAATCAAATATTTATTAAGGGCATTTTGCTGTTTGGAAGGTCTTGGTATTTTTACCACGTAAGCATTGATACTCTTGTGTCTTATCAATCCGTTGCCACTGACCATCGACATTCTTAAAGCGATAAATACTACGAATTGACTTTACCGAATCATCCATTAAACCTGTTTCAGTCAGTTTAACTTCGGCAGCTGTCGGATTTTCCACCTGATTAAAATATTGACGCAACTCTACAGTCGACAAATTTTTACGTAAGTCCGAACGCTCATTCAGCACTTGAGCGATAGGTGTATCACTACCTCCACTCACTTGACTGACCAATTTTTGCGTTGTCGCGCAACCTGTAAAAACTAAAGTACTTAAGAGAGAAAGACAAATTAACTTGTTCATTATTGTTTTTCCTAAAAAAGAAAGGCTTTACTTATGATGCAATAGCTTTGCAATTTATACTGTGGAAACTATGTTTCTAAAATCAATTTATCTGAAAAACTCGATAGATCTATCACGATTATTCAACTTTAGAATGCTTTTTTGGGACAATAAAAAACGCTCTAAAAAGAGCGTTTTATTCCATTTATTCAATCATTAAAGGTCGAATAATTTACCTGGATTCATAATGCCGTTTGGATCAAAAACTTGTTTCAAAGCCTTCATATAACCAATTTCTTCTTCAGAACGTGTGTAGTCCAAATATGGTTTTTTCGTCATCCCTACACCATGTTCCGCAGAAATTGAACCATCATATTTTTTCACAGTTTCAAACACATATTTATTCACAACCTGACATTTTGCAAAGAACTCATCTTTAGACAAATCGGCAGGTTTTAAAATATTTAAATGTAAATTACCATCACCGATATGACCGAACCAACAAATTTCAAAATCAGGATAGTTTGACTCTACAATTGCATCAATTTCTTTAATAAATGCAGGAACATGCGTGATTAATACTGAAATATCATTTTTATAGGGTGTAAATGGCGCAATTGACTCTGAAATATCTTCACGTAAACGCCATAAGCTGTGCACTTGATCGAGGCTTTGACTCATCACACCATCAAGCACCCAACCTTGCTCCATACAATGCTCGAAGATTTCCATTGCTGCATCCATAATCGGTTCAAATGGCGCTTCAAATTCAAGCAATACATAAAATGGACAAGCTGTTTCAAATGGACGCTGTACATGACCATTATCCAAAACTTTCTGCATTGCCAATTCACCAAAGAACTCAAATGCAGTTAAATCAATTTTATTTTGGAATGCATGAAGTACAGGCATGATTGCATCAAAATCAGGTACACCGAGTACTATCACTTGTAAATCATGTGGTGCACGTTCAAGTTTAATTTCAGCTTCAGTCACTAAACCTAAAGTACCTTCACCACCAATAAATAAATGTTGAAGCGCATAACCCGTTGCATTCTTGATCATACCTTTATTTAAACGCAGTACATCGCCTTTGCCTGTTACAACAGTCAAGCCTAACACCCAGTTACGTGTCATACCGTACTTAATAACTTTAATACCACCTGCATTGGTACCAATGTTACCGCCAATTTGTGATGAACCAGAAGATGCAAAATCTACAGGATAATACATGCCTTTTTCTTCGGCATAGTTTTGTAATTGTTCAGTCACAACACCTGCTTGTACTCGAACCATACGATCTGCAGGATAGAACTCTAAAATTTGGTTCATCTTGTCAAAGCTAATCACGATCTCGCCATCAGCTGCAACCGCACCTGCCGATAAACCAGTACGACCACCTGATGGTGTAATCGCAACACCCCATTGATTGGCTAGTTTCACAATCAACTGCACTTGTTCAGTGCTCGATGGGAAAACGATAACAGATGGATTTGGGTCAAAGTGCTTGGTGTGGTCACGCCCCCAGTTTTGTAGACTATCCGCATCAGTTTTAATACGGCTTTCACCGACAATTTCTGTCAATTGGGTCAATAACTCAGGGGTTAAAGCGACTGGAGCATTCATCGTTTTCAGACCTTGCAAGAAGTAGAACAAGTATTTTCAGGTGTATACGCCTTGTATCAAATACAAGAGCACATCAAGAACATGTGAAGTTTTAATCGGCAATGTATTTATCACCAATATTCACAGAACAATATTATAAGCCATTTTTTACAAAACCCGCAGAAAATCATGTTTTCTAAATGACACCTTTGAAATTACGCATTTAGGTAAAACCTCCGCGACAAGTTTTGACATATTTTTCACAAAAATGATGAAAACAAGATCATTAAAGAAAATGATTATCTGTGATGTCCTATGCTATTATATCGCCACTAAATTTGGCCTTTGTAGCGGAGCCGTAATGAGCCAACATCTTTCTCTACCTAAAGATAAAATTCGTTTCTTGTTGTTAGAGGGCGTTCATCAGAATGCTATCGACACGCTAAATGCTGCTGGTTATACCAACATCGATTCCCGTAAAACTGCGCTTGAAGGTGAAGCGTTGAAAGAAGCGGTTAAAGATGCTCACTTTATTGGTATTCGTTCACGTACTCAATTGACTGAAGAAGTTTTCCAAGCAGCCAATAAATTGATTGCTGTCGGTTGCTTCTGTATTGGTACGAACCAAGTCAATCTAAATGCAGCTATGGAACGTGGTATTCCTGTATTCAACGCACCTTACTCAAATACACGTTCAGTAGCTGAACTTGTACTTGCTGAAGCAATTCTTCTTCTTCGCCGTGTACCTGAAAAATCTACAGATACACATGCAGGCGGTTGGAACAAATCTGCAGTGGGTTCATTTGAAACTCGTGGTAAAGTTTTAGGTATCGTAGGTTACGGTTCTATCGGTTCTCAACTTTCAGTTTTAGCTGAAGGTTTGGGTATGCATGTTATTTATTATGATGCTGTGACGAAACTACCACTTGGTAATGCACGTCAAGTTGGCTCTATGAATGAATTGCTTGCAACTGCTGATGTTGTATCTATTCATGTTCCAGATGTTCCGTCTACACGTAACTTCATGGGTAAAACTCAGTTTGCACAAATGAAACCTGGTTCAATCTTCATCAATGCTGCACGTGGTACATGTGTTGTGATTGAAGATCTTGCTGATGCGCTTAAATCGGGTCACATTGCAGGTGCTGCGGTTGACGTATTCCCGAAAGAGCCTAAAGCAAATGGTGAAGAATTTGTTTCTGCACTTCGTAATATTCCAAACGTGATTTTAACACCGCACGTTGGTGGTTCGACTATGGAAGCGCAAGCGAACATTGGTCTTGAAGTTGCTGAAAAATTTGTTGCTTACTCAGACAAAGGCATGACTTTATCTGCTGTAAACTTCCCAGAAATTGCGTTGCCATTGACTGAAGGTAAACATCGTTTACTTCATATTCATAAAAACGTACCAGGCGTATTGTCTAAAATTAATAACTTATTCGCAGAACACGGTATTAATATTTCTGGTCAGTCTTTAATGACTAAAGGTGATGTTGGTTATCTTGTGATGGATGTAGATGCAACTGCATCTCAAGAAGCGCTTGATACACTTCACGAAGTTGAAGGTACAATCCGCGTACGTGTATTGTTCTAATTTAATTTTGTTTAAAAACCACAGGCTTCGGTCTGTGGTTTTTTTATTGAAAAAACTTAACTTTGGCAGCTTCCGCTCTTCGATTTATCGAAACAAATTTAGTATATTGTCTGCATGCCAAATTTAAAAAATACACCTCATGTTCAAGCCTTGTTTTTGTTACTGATCGCCATGATCAGTATGCAAAGCAGTGGCTCACTTGCCAAAGTTCTGTTTGAGCAATTCCCAATTCTAACTGTTTCAGCCATGCGCTTACTGCTTGGCTCACTCATCCTCGCATTGATTTTTAAAATCTGGCAACTCAATTTTAAACAAGTGAAATGGAAAGCCATTATCAGTTATGGCTTAGCTTTAGCTGGTATGAATGCGTTGTTTTATTTATCTATTGACCGTTTACCCTTAGGCATTGCTGTTTCATTTGAATTTATTGGCCCACTCAGTGTTGCACTTTATCATGCACGGCAAAAGTTTGATTTTGTTTGGGTTGGACTTGCCATTTTAGGATTAGCACTGCTATTTCCTTTTGAACAATCTCATAGTTTAGACCCGATTGGGATTGCCCTTGCATTAGGTGCAGGTGCATGTTGGGCGTTATATATTGTTGCAGGTCAAAAGCCTACAGGCATTTCGGGTAATCATACTGTCTGTTTAGGTATGTTTGTAGGTATGCTCTGTCTAATGCCAATTGCATTATTTATGGGAATGCCGAGTGCCGTTTTTGAGCCTTCTAATTTTATTTATTTCATTGCTTTAGCGATTTTAGCCAGTGCATTACCCTTTTCTTTGGAAATGATTGCTTTACGTAATTTGAGTGCTTTGAGTTTTGGTACACTCATGAGTATTGAACCTGCGATTGCCGCTTTATCTGGTTTTATATTTTTAGGCGAGCAATTACTGTGGACACAGTGGTTAGCATTGGCAACCATTATTAGCGCTTCAGTTGGCTGTACTTATACAACACAGTTGGCAAGAAAAAATAAATAGGCTCTCATGTTTATCAAAAAACTATGAGATGCGTTCTTTATGATAATCAAGCTAAGGCTTTAAATAAATTAAATATATACAAAATCCCGCATCAATGAGAACGGGATTTTAAATTTTACCCATTTCAATCAGGAAATTTTAAACTCAATTGAAGCTGCTTCAATATGCTGATGATCCCGAGCAAGCTGTAAATACTTCAATGCCACTTGTTTATCTTTTCTAACCCCATTACCGTCCTTATATGCTTGAAATAATTCAAAATAAGCATCGACATGACCCAGATCAGCCGCTTGAGTGAGAAAGTCTACAGTTTGCACAGAACATTGAGCTACACCGTGCCCATGACGGTACAACTGTGCAAGCAAATAATATGCATGAGGAATCTGCTGATCTTTAGCCAAATTGAGCCAATATAATGCTTTCGGCATATTTGACTGACGCTGTTCATGTATCGCCATACATAGCATAGCCTGAACATTTCCCTGTTGTGCTGCAGCATCCAGTAATATTAAATGTTGCTCATCATCTAAAGGCAGTAACATTGCCAATTCAAACTGAGCATCTTCATATTGTTGATCTGCAGCATGCTTAAGCCAAAATAGACTCTGTTCTAAATTTTTTTCAACACCCGTTCCATATCTCAAAAACTGCGCATACATATATTGTGCATTGGCATGACCAGATTCAGCTGCTTGCGCTACCAATACAGTCTTTTCAGCATCAGACATAGCGTTTTCTTGTTGCTGCAGAAATGCCATAGCCTGAAGATAATTGGATTCAATTAGATGTTCTGAGCATGCTAAAGTTGGCTGCTTTTTACCAGAATTTATTGTATATAATGTTATTTCAGACATATTTTGCCCTGAATTTGTAAATTTAATTGTCAGTTAATCTCATAGTACCTGAGTTTTAATTTTTTACCAAAATATTACATGAATATTCATATATTTAAAAAATAGTTATACATTGATCTATTAATGATAAAATTTCTTGAGCATTTTCTCAGTATTCATATATGCAAAATACACAGTTAAAAGCCGTGATCTACATGGTACTGTCCATGGTCGCGTACCAAATCAGTGCATCATTTGCCAAGCAACTTTTTGAAGTACTTGATCCACTCACCGTTGTGACCTTGCGACTATGTTTTGCCTCTATTTTAGTTATTTTAATGTTCCGTTCATGGAAAATCATTAAGCGCCTTCCCTATTTAAGATGGTCAGATTTGTTATTTTATAGTGGCTCAGTCTGCCTAATGAATGCCCTCTTTTACGCATCACTTGGAAAGTTGCCACAAGGCATTGCCGTGGGTCTAGAGTTCTTAGGACCTTTAACGCTTGCATTACTTTCAATTAAACAAAAATCCGATTATCTTTGGGTTGCATTGGCGATTGTTGGTGTTTCATTGATGGTGCCTTGGCAAGACACCCAAAGTCCAAATTTTTCATGGTTAGGGGCTACTTTTGCAATAAGTGCTGGTTTTTTCTGGGCTTGTTATATTTATTTTGGACAACGTGTTGTTCGTCAAAATATTGGTATGCATGCACTCAGTATTGCGATTGTATTATCAGCATTGGTTATGTTACCGATCAGCGCCATTCACAATCCAACTGCCCTTTTTCAGTTTCAATATTGGCCTCAGGCCCTAGCTATTGCGTTATTGGCAACAGCTATTCCCTACGCACTTGATCTGATGGCACTCAAGCATTTAAGTAAATTGAGTTATGGAACACTGTCAAGTTTGTCACCTGCTTTGGGTGCATTGGCAGGATTAGTTTTATTAAATGAACATTTAAATCTTTGGCAAATCATTGCCTTAGTCTGCATTACCGCAGCATCTGTGGGTGTTACTTTTAATGCAGCTCGTTCTTCTAATATAGAAACATCTACTTCAAGTTAAAGACTACAAAAACAATGCTATTTTAAGTAATCACTAAAAAGCCGTTATTGATCATTTTCAATAACGGCTTTTATTTAAAATGCTATGCTGTCTAAAAAAATAAATACTCTACTGCGTTATCATTTGATAACCCAAGCGACAAATCAAAATACTGACTAAAATTAAAAATAGAACACGAATAAAACCACTACCGTATTTCAATGCCATTTTCACACCAAGCAATGAACCTGCAACATTCGCCACAGCCATCATTAGCCCCAATTGAAATAACACATGCCCTGTTGGGATAAAGAAACTCAGTGCTGCAAAGTTAGTCATAAAATTTCCAATTTTAGACAATGCTGATGCATGTAAAAAATCGACTTTTAAATAGCGGATAAAATAGAAAATAAAGAAACTACCCGTTCCTGGGCCAAATATTCCATCATAAAAACCAATGAGTAAACCACCTAGACCTGCGAGTAGTAAAATTTTATTGGTCACTTCTTGCTGAATATGTACTTGACCAAATTGCTTTTTAGTAAAGGTATAGATCGCAATCACGATCAGCATAAATAACACAAAGGGTCTTAAAAATGACTGTGGAATTAATGCCACACATGCTGCCCCTCCAAAGGAACTAATACATGCTGTTACAGCAATTACAGCCAATAATTTCCATTGTAGTTTAACTTTTCGCAGATAAGACCATGCTGCAGAGGCTGTCCCACAAATAGAGGCTAGTTTATTCGTACCAAAAACAGTCGCTGTCGCATAATGTGGTAAAGCACCCATTAAGGCAGGAATTTGAATCAGTCCACCACCACCAACTGCCGCATCAATTGCACCTGCACAAAAGGCAAAAAAAATCAGACTGAGTATCAGATCAAATTCCATACAAATTACTCTTCGGTTTTCACAATGTGAGAAATAATAACAATATTGTCATTAAAACAAATACTTTTTCTTAGAGATTAAGCACTCGCTTTGGTATTAGACGTTTTTTATCGCTAATTTCAGCTAATCCTAAACATTTTTCACCATCAAAGACTAAGACTTCAGCTTCTGCAGGATGATCAATATTGCTTTCCATACCACGACTGAAAAATTCAGCACGACCTTCTGGTGCTTGAATCTTTAGAAAATGATCGACTGGTGCGTAAGGCTGAAGTAACAAGGCATCTCGTTCCGCATGCGTCAAACTTTCTAAATATTCAATGGTATATGTTGGAATCAGCTCAAAATGACCTGTTTGAATGCGGTGCAAATAGGTCAAATGCCCTTGAGTTTCTAATGCTTTCGCAATATCTTCACCCAAAACACGAATGTATGTTCCTTTCGAACACGTTACATCAAGCGTAATACTATTTTGAGTAAACTCTATCAATTGTATTGCTAGGATATGAATTGGACGTGCAGGACGATCAATTTCAATGCCCTTACGTGCAAGTTCATACAATGGACGACCATCTTTTTTAAGTGCCGAATACATGGGTGGAATCTGTAAAATGTCACCTGTAAATTTTGCCAATACTGCTTCGATTTTTTCTCGCGTCAGCTCAGGCACAGCCTGTTCATGGAGCACGTCACCTTCGACATCACCTGTTGTTGTGCTATGTCCAAGTTGTATCGTGGTCAAGTAACGCTTATTCGAGTCGAGTAAATAGTGCGAAAACTTGGTTGCTTCACCCAAGCAAATTGGCAATAAACCCGATGCCAATGGATCAAGCGCACCCGTATGTCCTGCTTTTTGCGCATTATATAGCCAGCGAACCTTTTGCAATGCCGCATTAGAGCTTACACCCAATGGCTTATTTAATAAAAAAACGCCACTCAGATGGCGACGATGATTTTTTTGAGATTTCGCTGACATATTTTGAACAAAAAGGAAAATGTTTATGCATTCTAACAAATTCCTTCGATCTATTTTTACAATTTTCAACTTTGCAAAAATTGAAGAATAGACCATTCTTTTTCAACTAAAAATAAAAGTTGAAATAGGATTTTAAACACTATGCAACAACATCAGAAAAAAATTACAGGGCTTATTGCAGCTATTATTTGTATTCTATCTTTAAGTCTATTTTTTTGGCTTAGACCCGATGTAACTCAGGATATACCTACAGCAACACCGACCTCCACACAAGATAATGCCACGAGCACTGAAGCAACATCAGCAATGGATGCCAATTCAGCACACTCACTCGTGAGTAATAGTCAGAAAGACACGCAAATCAATTGCCAAATTCGTATAGATGCATCTAATCGTTTGATTGTGAATGAACAAACTAAAGACTGTTTTGAGTATTTCATTACTCAATACGGCGAAAAAACCATTGAGCAGATTAAGGCAGATTTTCTCACCTATACCAAAGAAAGCTATAAAGATCCTGTCATGTCACAACTTAGTGATTTGTGGACACGCTATATGCAGTACCGCGAACAATTGGGTAATCTTCAAGTACCAACTGCCGATAAAGAATCTGCAAAATATTATCAACAGATTGTGAATAACACCCAAAATTTAAGAAAAAAATTCTTTTCAGATTATGAAATTCAAGGATTATTTGGTACGCAAGATACTTATGATCAATATACAGTTGATCGTATGCAAATCCTTGAAGATAAAACATTATCGGCAATAGAAAAAGCCAATAAACTTCAAGCATTATTTGAAAAATTACCTGAAGATTGGAAAGAAAATTTAAAACAGCTTAATCAACTTGAAGATCTTCGTAAGCTAACTGCAGAGATTAAGGCACGTGGTGGTTCTGCAGATGAATTACGCCAGATGCGCACTAATTTAGTCGGCCCCGAAGCTACTCAACGCCTTGAAACATTAGATGTGCAACGTAATGATTGGAAAGGCAAAGTCACACAATACTTAGCTGAACGTGACAACATCATGAAAAGTAATATGAGTGATTCAGCCAAACAAAGTGCTGTTAACCAATTAAAATTACAACAATTTTCGAATCAACAAGAACAAATCAGATTGCAAACTTTTGAAACTATCTATGACCAAGGAGGAAAATTGCCATTTGCTAATTAGCATCTAAATTTATTTTTTCAAATAGGGAATCTCATGAAAAAACGTAAAACAAAAAATATTTTAGCGTTGAGTTTATGTAGTGCATTATGCCTAGGAATTGGCAGCCAAACTCAAGCGTCACAGGGGCTTTTGCAAATTAAACAAACTGCAAAATCTAACTATACACAAACCAAATATCCAATCGTCATGGTTCACGGGTGGTTGGGTTGGTCACGAATAGGGAACGATAGCTTTAATATCGATTATTGGTATCAAATTTTACCCGACATGGCTCGCAATGGCTCAACTGTATTTGCCGCACAATTATCACCAACAAATACAACCGCTGTTCGTGGTGAACAACTCATTGCTCAGGTTGAAGAAGTCATTGCTCTTACGGGCAAAGATAAAGTCAACCTGATTGGTCATAGCCATGGTGGTCCAACTGTACAATATGTCGCTACGGTTAAACCACAGTTTGTTGCATCAGCAACAGGCGTGGGTGGAACATTCCGTGGTTCAAAAGTTGCCGATGTCATCCAGAATAATTCTGGCCTCAAAACTTTTATGAATATTCTGGGGCAATATATTGTTGGTCCTCTAATCGCATGGGCAGAGGCTAATCCCGACACCCCAATTGATTTTGATGGGTCAATGAAATCACTGACTGAAACAGGTTCAGCAGCATTTAATTTTAAATACCCAACAGCTGCACTGGCTACAGACTGTAATAAAAGCGGTGCAACGAGTGAGAAAGGTATTTATTACTACTCATGGGGTGGTACAAAACAAACGACTAACCTCTTGGATATAGACACCATTTTAATGCAGCTTGGTCCATTGGCATACGGTAACAATGACAATGACGGCATGGTTGCACGTTGTAGCACTCATTTTGGTAAAGTCATTCGTGATAATTATGCGCTTAATCATACGGATCTTGCCAACATGATGTTTGGATTAAGAGGACTACTCTCTCCTGACCCTGTTGATATGTATCGTCAACATGCAAATCGCCTGAAATTACAAGGGCTTTAATTCCTAACTTCGCCTGACAGAAACACACATTCTGTTAGGTTACTTTTCCCAAAAATTAAAACGCAAATAAAAAGAGTAATTGAAATGAAATTTAAAATGAATGCCCTCGGTATTGCTCTAATCCTTGGTCTAAGCACCATGACTGCATCTGCATCTGGACTACAAAAAGTCACTGCTAATTATGTCAGTTCCAATTATGCAAAAACCAAATACCCTATTGTGTTTAACCACGGTATGTTCGGTTTTACACGCTTAGGAACATCCTCTCTAGGCGTAGATTATTTTTACCAAGTCTTACCTGATCTTGCACGTAATGGTGCAAATGTTTTCGCTACACAAGTATCGCCTCTCGAAACCACAGAGCTTCGTGGTGAGCAACTTTTACAGCAGGTCGATGAAGTCATAGCACTGACAGGTTCAACAAAAGTGAATTTGATTGGACACAGTCACGGCGGACCAACCATCCGTTATATTGAAATTGTTGCGCCTGAAAAAGTCTCATCATTGACTTCTGTTGCTGGTACGATCAAAGGCTCAAAAGTTGCAGATGATCTTTTAGCCAATAAGTTTGCCAATAGTACCATGACTATTGTGGGGCAATATATTCTTGCGCCTGTCATCACACTACTTGAAGGTAATCCATCTTTACCAAATAGCTTTGAGCATTCACTACAAAGTATTAGTGAAAAAGGCGCTACCGAATTTAATGCAAAATATCCAAGTGCAGCCATTCCTAAAGATTGTGGAAATGGACAAAAAGTGACTACAAATGGTATCTATCATTATTCATGGACAGGCACATCTCAAGCCACCAATCTATTGGATGTAGTAGACAATGCCATTTCCATCCTTGCGCCTTTATCTTATAAGAATAAAGACAACGATGGATTGGTCAACCGCTGTAATACACATTTCGGACAAGTCATTCGTGACGACTATAATCAAACCCATTTAGATGAGGTCAATCAAATTTTAGGTCTAAAGGCACTATTTGGACAAGATCCTGTCTCTTTATATCGTCAACAAGCCAACCGTTTAAAACTTGAAGGTTTATAATTTTTTTTCAATTACTATTACAATACTGCTCTATGCCATAGAAGCAGTATTGTAAAATCATTAACAAAACCATCCAAATATAACTAAACAATAAGTTTAAATATTATAAATAAAACCATTAATTCAATATGACACAGTTACCATAAAATATAAGTAAAATAAATCACACTATGCATCCATTTTATCTATTATTTCAAAAAAACTCATTAAAACAGATATTAAAGACTTAACTGAAAATGTAAAAGCATCGACCTCAACTTTTAACACTTATTCAAAGATGCAATACCTTATTATTTTTGCCCATGGATTATTCAGTTTCGGTAATGCAGTTGGTATCGACTATTTTTACGCTATTTTATCTGATCTAGCACGTAATGGTGCTGATACTTGAGCAACTCGTGTTTCAACTATGAACTCTAGTGAAATTCATGGAGAACAAACACTGCAACAAGTTGAATGAATTTTAGCCATTATTAAAAAAGCAAAAGTCAACTTAATTGGTCATCGCCATGGTGGGCAATCCATTCGTTATTTTCTAGAATAATTCCCGACAAAATTGTACCTGTCACGCCAATCGGTTCTATTAATAAAGGTGTAAAATTCGCAGATATGCTCAAAGGTGTACTGATTGGTGGAATTTTAGAAGCACCTGATCGTGCAGTTTTTGATAATTTAGTCGCACCTGCTATTACTTTTGCTTCGGATCTTGATCCACAAATTTCCCCATACGATGCAAAGGCAGCATTACAAGCCTTAGGTACGACTAAATCACTTTAATTTAATCAAAAATTTCTAAATGGAGTCACTGCACGAGCTGTAGTGAAGGCACAAGCCAAGTAAATGGAACTTATTATTAATCATTTATCGGCAATTCTTCATTTAATACAATGCTAGAGCCCTACAGATTATGGAATGATCGCTTCATCTCTTATTGCTGGTGATGGTGTAGCTAGTCGTTGCTCTTCTCGATTTGATAAAGTGATTCGTGATACACACAATGGAATCACTTAAACAAATTTAATCAACTACTTGGAATTCTTGGTTTATTCTCTGCTGACCTAGTTCAAGTTTATTGTCAACATGCAAACGGCTTAAAAATACAAGACTTATAATTGGCAACTCAGAATAAGCCATAAAAAATGCGCCTAAAGGCGCATTTTTTTCACTCGTACAAAACTTAAAATTAAGCTTTAACTTTACGAGCTGGTAATTTTTCACGAATACGTGCAGCTTTACCAGACAATTCGCGTAGGTAATAAAGCTTAGCACGACGAACGTCACCACGACGTTTCACTTCGATTTTAGCAACGATTGGAGAATGTGTTTGGAAAACACGTTCAACACCAACACCGCTAGAAATTTTACGTACTGTAAATGCAGAGTTTAAGCCACGGTTTTTCTTAGCGATTACAACGCCTTCGAAAGCCTGAAGACGCTCACGATCGCCCTCTTTAACTTTAACAGAAACAATTACTGTATCACCTGGTGCAAACGCAGGGATATCAGTTTTTAATTGTGCATTTTCAATAATTTGAACTAAAGGATGCTTACCGCTCATGGGGTATCTCCAATGTGTGGGTCAGAAGAGGTCTGATCTCCACGGGGTATAGAGGCTAAAGCGCATAGACCCGATTATCTTTCTCTTTATGCTTGACCACTTCAATGCATAGAGAGCCTATTTAAAGAGTACTTAAATAAGTTTAAGTACTTGCTTGAAAAAACTATTGTTTCTTCTCGCTTTGTAGCCATTTTTTTTGCTGCTTCGTCAACTCAACTTGTTCAACCAGTTCAGGTCGACGTTCAAGTGTACGTTGATAACGCTGCAAAAACCGCCATTTTTCAATATTGGCATGATGCCCAGATTTTAACACCTCAGGCACATCCAAACCTTCAAAATGGTCTGGCTTAGTATATTGTGGACAATCTAAAAGACCATCTACAAATGAGTCTTGCACATGTGATTGCTCATCAGACATTGCACCCGGAAGTCTCCGAATAACGCTATCTAAAAGAACCATCGCAGGAAGTTCACCGCCAGATAAAACATAATCTCCAATTGACCATTCCTGATCAATATAAGTTTGGATCAAACGCTCATCGACCCCTTCATAACGCCCACACAGTACTATCAATCCATCATATTCAACAAACTGTTGTACCGCTGACTCACGTAAGGTTTTCCCTTGCGGTGACATATACACCACAGGAACATGAACCGCACCCGCTTGCTGCGCAAGAATTTTGGCATGCTTGATCGCTTTCGCCAAAGGCTCTGCCATCATGACCATACCAGGACCACCACCAAATGGACGTTCATCCACTCTTTTGTAGTTGCCCTCAGCAAATTCACGAGGATTGATACAATGGACTTGGATCAATTCATTTTTTGCTGCACGCCCGCTAATACCGTACGCTGTAATCGCTTCAAACATTTCAGGAAAAAGCGTAATAACTGCAAAAAACATCGCAGACTCCTCTCTTTTCCTGCTGTGTTAACCCTTGTGAGGATTAATAATCTACGCCCCAATTTACGTAGATACGACCAGCTTCCAAATCAACGCGCTGTACCACATCTTTATGCCATGGAATCATTCGCTCTTCGCCATCGACACTTTCAGGTGTTGCGTGTACCACCATCACGTCATTGGCTCCTGTTTCAAACATTTCATGGATTTTACCGAGATTAACTTCTTGTTCAGCGTCATCTAAACCTAATACAATTAAGCCTTTCAATGCTGTCCAATAATACTCATCCACGCCTGCTTGAGGCAGTTGCGATTTTGAAATCCATACATTTGCGCCAACTAAATTGTCTGCTGAAGTGCGATCACTCACATCTTTAAGCGAAACAACTAAGCCTTTACCATGTGGTTTCCAGCGTTTTACATCTACAATTTGCCAACCTGCTTTGGTTTCAATGTACCAAGGCAGATAGTCAAATATATTGCTCATAGGTTCTGTATTGGAATAGACCCAGAGCCACCCATTTAATCCATATGCTGAACGTAGCTGTCCAATCTGAATACGATCTTCGGGAACATTCTGTGTTGGTGTCATGGGCAATCTACTACCTAATTTTCAAAAATTATGCAGCAGCTGCAGCTTTCTTAGCTTGAGCAGCTAAAGAAGCAACACGTTCAGACGGTTGAGCACCTTGAGCAACCCAATGAGCAAGACGATCAGCATCTAAACGAAGTTTTTCTGCTTTACCTTGTGCTGTTGGGTTGAAGAAACCAATACGTTCGATGAAACGACCATCACGTGCATTGCGGCTATCAGTCACAATGATTTGATAGAAAGGACGTTTTTTAGCACCACCGCGTGCAAGACGAATAACAACCATGATAGAACCTTATAGTTTTTACGGATTATCCTTGTACCGACCATCGGCACAGCTCAAACCCCTTTCATAGAGGGCAATATTTTACGTCATCTTGCACACGAAGGAAAGATCAATTTTTGTTTATCCACATTTTTGAATTTAAGTTTAGCGTCCGTCCCAGTTTGTCGATGCTGAAGGTACACAAGCTACACCAGCATTTTTGTCAGACCCTTTAGTCCAACAACGCTCTCCTCGAAAGTTGATAACAATATGCCCATCTTCAAACTGTTGAGCGGCTGTTCTTGGTGTTGCGACCAATAACCAAGTATTTACTTTTGCCCCTGTAGCACTCAGTGCATTAATTCCATCTATATCTGTTAGTTTTAAATCATACAATACTGTACCTGTTGTAGGAAAAACATTCCCACCAAATACCTTTGTATTAGCTAAGGTTAATCCTGCAAAATTATTATTTGCCATTTTATAATTGGCTAAATTACGAGAAATTTGTAACATAGCCGTCTGCATATCAACTCGTTTTGTCTTTTTTACATACTGTAAATAAGATGGATAAGCAATTGCTGCGAGGATGCCAATAATTGCCACCACAATCATCACTTCAACAAATGTAAAGCCTTTTTGGTGCATTACCACCCCTCCATTCCATTTGTTGCAGAGCCACAATCTGTATAAGAAACATTTGCTGATGTTTTATTTTTACAACGTAAGCCTGAACTCGTTAATAAATAAGTATAGTTTTTATTATTTGCTTCTTTTGATAATGCTTTGATTGCATAGCTACGCCCAACAGCACCATCATCTGTTAATTTCTTACTCGTATCTTGCAGATCCATAATCGTAATAACATATTTAATATTTGTACCTGTTGCACCCGTTGGTAAAGTAATTTCAGTTAAGGGATCATTATTTTTACATTTATTACTGCCAGAGGTATCTACAATCTGACCATAAATATACTTTGGATCAAAACAGCGATATGTAAAGTTTTTAGATTTGAAACGTTCAAGCTGTTCAGCAATTTTCTGAATTTCTTGTTCAGCTGCCGAAGCATCAGCCTTACGAGCATATTGTTGATACGATGGTACGGCAATTACTGCAAAAATCGTAATAATCACAATAACAACCATTAACTCAATAAGTGTGAAGCCTGATTGCTTTGCCTCTTGGTTACTAGCATTTCTGCTAGTAACCAAAGACAAATTCAGCAATCGACTCAATTTATAAATTACTTTATCCATTTATCATACCATTTCGTCGGGTTGATAATTTGTTTACACTCCCATAGCCCAGCGCCCTTTTCATTTCCTGCTAATGTTTTGTCTGGACACGATTTACCACTTATTGGAACCAGAGCCAAACCACGAATACCCGTCCCTATTACATTGGCATTACATTCCGCAGCACCATCAGGGCAATCCGTCTTTTTAGTTTGAAAACCCGTTTTACTTTCCATTCCACTAGCACCACCATCTACCGTGCCATCAGTTTTCAGACATGCTCCATATGGTAAGCAGAATAATTGACGATCTGTCTCACCTACAACCCGAGGCTTACAAGGGTCTTGGCCTGCAACACCTGTACCTTGAGGGTCATATACAGGAACTATTAAATTTCCAGTAATTGCAAAGGGTTCTTCATAAGCTTTCATACCACCAGCAACTCGAAATGCTGTTCCACCACGCTCAGTTCCATCACTCATACTAGATAATGATCTATACCAACCATTTTTGGCACCTGTTGCCTTAAAGAAATAATCTCCAATTTTACCTGTTAACTTCTGAGGATTTTTCTGCAAGCTATCTAATGTTAGACTACTCGTAAGTAAAGTCACATTCGATTTCATTAAATTTATATTTACAAAATCTCGGTCAATTAAACCATAGACATTATTTACAGGTCTGCCACTTAAAGCTGTCGATGGTAAAAGTTTCTCTCGTCCAACTGTTGGTACAACATCCAAAGGTGTACTTCTATTTCCAGAGGCCACACCAACCACAAGGAAAGTATTAGCCCCCTCATCATGAATAGTTAATGTCGGTGCCTCATAAAAACGAGGTGCTTTACTTCCTGTATAATCCCACCCACTGTTATTCGTTGTATCATTGCTTGCAAGATTTGCTATACGCTTTACACGTACCCCAAATGCACTATAGGTAGACCCTGTTTTCGTTTGGTTATTATCGAAATCAGCACGGAATACTTGCCCACCCAAATCACCAAAATAAATATTATCAATTAAACCATCAGCATTGCGATCAATCGCACTGACACGACTCACAATACTATGTTTCAAATATTGTTTATCACCATCTGCAGTAGCACTACTGAATGTTGCAGACCAAAGTAAATCACCTTTTTCCGCATCAACCATATATACAGCGTTACCCTGCGCCTGAGCTTTATTATTACATGCCGTATCTGGGTAATCCGTATTAGACACTGCTGAACTTAATGCAAAATTTGGGTTTTCATAACATTGATCATAACCACCAGCAACAATCATGACTCTTTTATCTACACCCTTAATGCGAACATTTGCGAGTACCGGTTTAGACCAAGATTGGCCCATGCGATCAAAGCCTGTAACATCTTTCCCAAGTCTAAATAGTAATTTAGGGCTCGATGGCGTTAAAACATTCAATGCGTAATAACTCTCCCCCCCCATGCGCATGCCACCATAAATATTCATTTTCAACGCTTTAACAGTACTTGTTTCACCTGTACTAGAAGCTCGCTGCGTTTTATATATTGAATCAGAGATCCACATTCCATCTGCACCAGATACTGGAGAACTACTGTCTGTTTGTCCCTTAACCAAGCCTTTTGAAGCTGAACCATTACGTAAAAGTTCAGATGCCACAAAGACCATTTGCTCCTTACCTGTCTCACTATCTACAATATGTAAACCACCATCCATCGTACCGTAAAGTACAGATTGACTACGCGTTGTTGTTAAATTGCCTGCCTTATCTAACGTTCCTGAATATGTTAATTGTACAGGTAATGAATGAATACTCCCCCCCATAGAAAGGTGTGGAGAATTAGGTACTTCTAATGTAGTAGGTAAAACCAAATCTTCATCAGTTTCATCATATGGAACACTATAACCAAGATAATTGAGTAGCTTGATCTTTGTAGCAATAGGAAAATCTTTTAATGTTGTCTGAGTTTTAAACTGTGATAATACATAATTAGCAGTACTACTTTCAGGTACAGTCCCTCCAGGAACTTTCAGCAATGAAGAACCATTCGTCGCGGATGTTAATGTACTGCCTCCATCCACTTTTACATCTGTAAACAAATTACGGACTGTATTTGCATTAGCAGTATAAGCATATTGCGGAGGTACTAATGCTAAATTTTCAGCTTGCCCTAGTATTGGCATTGGAACTTTTGAATATGCACCACCTAACCGAACAATACCGCCGTCATTATAACTTTTTCCACTATATACGCTGTTACTGTTCCACAAATCTTTGGTGCCACTATTAAATCCACCTTGAGAGTTATAAACCAAAGATCCTCCCGCAGCAGCAAATGCACCCGCATTATTTCCAGTTTGCACAACTTGATATTTTTTAAGATTTCCAGTCCAAATAACTTCACTACTTTGAGGATTAGGCTCTAAACCACGCAAATAACCATAAGGCTGAAGCCCTGAAGGGTTTAGATTATCTACTGGAACAGAAATTGCCCCTGTAGTTAATGGTTCTAAAGGGGCTTTACCTAAGTTGTTAATAAATGCAATTACACTATCCGTAACACCCGATGCTGATTGAGTTGTAAAAAAACCACCATTACCATAACCAGGCGAATTAACAGCATAAGCTCCCTTACCTGGTGAACAAGCATCATCACCACTTCGATCTGCTTGCGTTCTAGAACTCAGTCTACATGCATTTTGCACATACGACTGGGTGAGACTATTCATATCGCTACCAAACCCAACAAATGCAGTCTGGATAGAAACTCCTGTTGGATTTTTATTCGCATCAAAAAGTTTTTTTGCGAATTCTCCCATACAATCCCATGAACTTCCTGTTCCACCACCTGAAAGCCCTCCTGTACAACTAAAGCCTGAACCCTTATCAGCCAAAGCTGTTCGCATAATAGTTGTAGAACGAGCAGTGGTACTGTTATTCGCAGCACCATCGGATAAAACATATACACCCTGACCATCACAACTTACTCTATCTGCTTGTGCTGGTAATGGAGAGATATAATTCCCACCATTTTTAACAGCACTTATAGAGTTATTAAATCCACTATCAGCATTATTTCCTGTAACTTGGATCTCACCTTGAGTGTAGATAATACCTTCAGATGTTTCTAATACTTCATACTTAGCCAATTCATCTGCTGAAGGATTATTTGTAAGTTTTATCCAAGTTGCACAACTTTGAATTCCATTATTTACATCAGTATTATTATAACTACTGCATGAATAATAATTAGTAACAGTTTCTGTTTTCGTTAAAGTAGCTTTTTTATTATTTCCGTAATAATAATTTCCGCTTTTCGATACATAACATCGAATATCACTAGAGTTAAAATTAGGATAGCCTGTAGGACAAGAATAATAATTCGTTGTTTGATCTTGTTGTCGATAAATATATTTGGCAATTTCTCCAGTACCTGTAGTTGTTGTCCCCATCAGATATGCTGCTGCTTCTGCATATGCATGTGCTGTTGGTGTACCACCAGAGGCTGATAAATTTGCAATAGCATTTTTTAATGCAATACGTTGTGCTGAACCAGCCACTCCGAGTGGTTCAGCAGCCACCAATATTCTACCAGACTTACCATTCCCACCAACCGAATAATGCCCAAGACCTACTCGAACATCATTTAAAATAGGGTTCGTACTATTTAGGAAAGTATTCATCCCATTCTTTAAAGTTTGAATCCGATCTTCACGATAGTTATTCTGAGAAGGACTCATTGAACCTGATGTATCCAACATCATCACAATTGTTTTTTTACCTGCTGTTGGGTTCGCATAGATCTGTAAATCACTTGCCTGTACAACAGAAGAGGTTATTAACATTGTTCCCATAAAAGCTGAAGCAAATGTTATTCCCCGACTCAATTGTGTATGCTTCATTTCAGGAATGAACCTATTTTTTTGATTTTTCATTTCCATTCTCCAAATTTAAATCGGCGCTTTAATTTGTATATCACGAGTTCTAAGTTCAAATTCCTGAACCTGCGTACTTAATGGAATTCCATAACCTGATAAACAATCAGCTACAGTCTTTTTACCTTTCAAATTCTCATCAAGATTGTCATTGATATATCCAACCTTACTTCCATTACCTATACATTCTTCTTGAATATTTGAAATATTTTCTCTCGCAAAACTCGGCATAATTGCAGTGGAAGTAACGCGAATAGTAGCTTTAACCAAATCTTTTGCTTCTGTAGATCCAACAGCTTGATTAGAACCTCGATCTAGGTCAGCCCCAATAACTGATTGTTCACCTGAAATGACTTTAACTGAAACTTGTGTTACCACAGCTTCACGCGAACTACCAAAATCTTTAGTTAAATCACAAAAACCTGCCCTGTCTGTATAAACTGAATCAATCGTTGCTTTTGTGTCAGGATCCGCACTTTTATCAGGTGGTATTAAAACGGTCGTATCAAATGCACTATCAATTCTTTCTTTTCCTGTCGGTCTATAACAAAAAATCACTTCGCGCCCACGTTGACCACTTTCATTTAAGGAAATTGCCTGTCCAACTACCGTTGTTGGAGTTGTTAAATTTTCATAACTAGAATTATTTAAAAAATAATTACTAGGCGTATCACTACTTTGAGCAACAAGCTGATTTACCTGACTATTCGTTGCGATATTTAAAGAAGTCATTGCTGTTCGTATGCCCATAATTCCAACAAGTGTCAGCAATACCAGCATAATCAAAACAACAATCATGGTTGCACCCCGTTGAGAGTGCCTCATTAATCTAGAGTTTATATTCATCTAGGCACCCCCATACCATTACGAATCGCAATAGATGTTGTATACACCCTTCTTGCATATTGAGTTTTATCATCAGTTAATGTGACATTTTGATTCAACATCGAAACAGGCTTTGTTAAATCTATATTTTTATTTTTAGTATCATCCAGCGATCTCACCAAGACTGCCATTTTTATAGAAACTATTCTCGGTGCTGCTTCTGCAGGTGCTTTCGCACGGGCTGCTTTTGCTACTTTACGATACTCATTAATTGTATAATAACCTAAATTATTATTTGCACTTCGAGCACCCAATTGAACCGTGAAGTGATCTACTCGAGGCATAATAATTTGACCTGCACCACCAAAACCCGTAATTGATGTTGGTTGAGCAACAGCTGCTGTTCCAAGTGGTGTTGGTGTATTTGCATCACATGCTAAAGCATAATTTGTACCTGTTGTCGCGTCAGCAGGATCACGGCGCAAAAAATAACGCTGAACAACATAATCTCCCTCTTGTACATCCAAACCCTCACAATTTACCATAGCATTTGGTGCAACAAATTGAATCGTAAGTTGGTCACTTGGCAGATTTACATTTGACAAACCTTGCCATTCATTTTTTACATTGCTAACGGCTTCACCACTTCCTAGACTATGGCTTAACAAACCAACCGAAACAAATGGCGCTCCTGCTGGATAAGGAATGTTTGTTGAAGTATCTGTCGCATTTATTGCTGTTAAAACAATACCACCCCATGGTGTTTGATCATTTAAATCAGGACGAGTAACACCGTAATTTGCAAGTCGAATATCTCGCGCAATATAATCCAAGCCAAAAACACCACTATTTTGCAACTCAGCATTTGCCTCCTGCATCCTAGATGTTAAAAAACCGCCAATAAACAACTGAATTGCAGCAGCAGAAATAATTAAACCTAAAGCGAGTGCAACCATTAACTCAAGCAATGTAAAACCATTTTGAGTATTTTTTTTCATATTATTAATATTCATTAATATACCTCCATCATGAGGCATCTAGAAGATGGTGTATAAATACCCGCACTAGACATACAACTCGTCACATCAGCAGTCGTAGCTGTTGCTTTAAAAGTAGTATCATCCCATCCAATAAATAAACATTGGCGCTTAATTGGAGCAACCGAAACACCTGGACAATCTGCCATAGTTACAGTCATGCCTATATCAAATGCTGACTTTGCAACATTATAAGCATCATAATTTGCCATCTCTTCTGGTGTACAAGCAGTTGTAGGATTAAAACAATTTACAGATGGAACAGTTGGGGCAACTGTGCTTGTTGTATAATTACGCACTGTAGCTGGATAGCTTGCCTGCCCTGCTGGATTAGCACGAATATTTTCAGCCAGACCTCTTAAAATAAGCATTCCCTGAGAGCGAGATAAAGCTTCAGAAGATGCGTCTACAGCCCTTAGTTGTAAAACCGTATAACCCAATACACCGATAGCAAGTAAAAGTAATGCTACTAATACTTCCATAAGGCCTACACCTTTTTGATGTTTTATTATTATCATTTAACAGGTTCCTGTTGTCTGTGTGACATTACCTAATGCCAAAATCGTTAATGTTCGCAATTCTTTTCCTGCACACAGACTCATTGTCTGCTCAGAACCGCTAGAACCAACTTCATTAAAAACAACTTTTGTTGTGCTGCCGGACTTCAATTCCACATTTTTATCAACTGCAACTAAAATCACACGGTTTTCCTGAGCATTGATCTTATTAATCGCCGTTAAACTTGCATAATTTGGAATTGCATCTTCAGCACATTTCTTACGGGTATAGTCTAAACCTGCGGGGGTTTTATCTGGGCAAACAGCTACAGATGCTCTTAAAGTCGCGGCTTGAGACTTTGCTAAATTAAAAGCACTGACAAATGCCCGAGTATTACTATTTAATTTTTGACGAGTAACCATTTTGCCAAATGCTGGTGCAGCCATAGCAGCGATAATTGCAAAAATTGCAATTGTGACCATCATTTCAATCAGCGTGAACCCATTATTTTTTTTCATTTTGCCCCCACAACAAAACTTTATCCTATTACAAATCATAGCTTATTTTTTTACAAAACCAATACATGTATGACAAAGGGTATAAAAAAGCGGATAACTGCATAATCACAATTATCCGCTTAAAATTTAGAATAAAAATTTAAGCTTGCGTCACATGAATACGTAATTCTTTCGGCAAGCTAAAAGTAATATTTTCTTCACGACCATTCAATTCTAGTGGTGAAGTCGCTCCCCAATCTTGCAAACGCTGAATGACTTGCTTAATTAAAATCTCAGGTGCAGATGCACCAGCAGTCACCCCAATTTTACTTGTCTCGTTAAACCATTCTTGCTTCAACTCATCGGCATTATCTACAAGATGGGCCTGTTTTCCCATACGCTCGGCAAGTTCCCGTAGACGATTTGAGTTTGATGAGTTTGGTGAACCAACAACAAGTACCACATCACACTGAGTTGCTAAATCACGTACCGCATCTTGACGATTCTGCGTGGCATAGCAAATATCATCTTTACGAGGCCCCTGAATCAATGGGAATTTTTGGCGCAAAGCATCAATTACTTTAGCTGTATCATCAATCGACAATGTCGTTTGCGTAACAAAAGCAACTTTTTCAGGATGTTTAACAGCTAAAGCAGCGACATCATCCTCATCTTCAACCAAATAAATTTCACCGCCTTTTTTCTTATCATATTGCCCCATTGTACCTTCAACTTCAGGATGTCCTTCATGACCAATAAGAATGGCTTCAGTACCTTCACGAGCATATTTGGTGACTTCAATATGCACTTTTGTGACCAATGGGCAGGTCGCATCAAATACTTTTAAGCCTCGGCGATCAGCCTCTTGCTGTACTGCTTTTGATACACCATGTGCGCTAAAAATAACAATATTATCATCAGGCACTTCATCAAGCTCTTCGACAAAAATTGCCCCACGCTGACGTAAGTCATCCACCACAAACTTATTATGTACCACCTCGTGGCGAACATAAATCGGTGGATTAAAACACTCCAAAGCTCGATTGACGATGGCAATTGCACGGTCTACACCTGCGCAGAAGCCTCGTGGATTAGCCAATACAATTTCCATAGTGTCCTCAGCGTTCATAACATTTTTTGGAAAAACTTGATCAATTATATGTAAACAATTTACAAAAACTGTTTTGTTTGATGTTCGTCTACTCTAAAATAGAGAAGATATTTTATCATATCAGGAAAAATATCATGTCGGGTCTATTGTTTGTCGTTTCTGCGGCATCGGGAACAGGCAAAACATCTCTCGTGAAAGCGTTGCTTGAGCGTGTCAGTAATTTACACGTTTCTGTTTCTCATACGACCCGTGGTCAACGACCTGGCGAACTGGACGGTGTTCATTACCATTTTACTTCAAAAGAAAATTTCTTAGATCAAGTGGGTCAAGGTGGTTTTATCGAATATGCAGAAGTATTTGGTAACTATTATGGTACCGCACAAGCAACTGTTCGTGAACAGTTGACAAAGGGTCATGACGTTCTACTTGAAATTGACTGGCAAGGCGCACAGCAAGTTCGTAAACTTTTTCCTGAATCTAAACAGATTTTCATTTTACCGCCAACACAATTTGATTTACGTCAACGCTTGTCAAACCGTGGTACAGACACTATTGAAGTTATTGAGCACCGTTTGAGCTGTGCTGTTGAAGATATGCAGCAATATGTCAATTTTGATTACATCATCATCAATGATGACTTTAATAAAGCATTACATGATCTTGAATCAGTCATTAATGCTAATCGCTTAAAACTCAGTCAACAAAGTGCTCGTCATCAAGCCTTAATTGAAAAGTTAATTACGCCACAAAGTAAATAATTTTGACGTGATTTAAAGATTTTAGTTACTTGAACAGAAATAATTTATTTTTCCTATAGATTCAATAGATTGATATATCAAAAAGAGTATCAATCATAGAAAACCTTGAGTCTATAGTGAAAGCATTTTATACTGAGCAGTCTATTTAAAATTTACCCATAACGAGAATCCCTATGGCACGCGTAACTGTTGAAGATTGTTTAGACCATGTAGACAACCGCTTTGAGCTTGTACTTGTGGCAAGCAAACGCGCGCGTCAATTGGCACGTCAAGGCATTGAACCTACTGTTGAATGGGATAATGATAAACCTACTGTTGTAGCTTTACGTGAAATTGCAGTTGGTCATGTCAACAAAGATATCCTAAAACAACGTGAGCAGGATTATCAAACGTCTAGTCTTGATATGGCACTTTCTGCAAGCAGTTTGAATTTAGATGGTTTCTCTTTCCAATAAGAGTAAACGGTCTTAAAAGCCTGGTTTTCTAACCAGGCTTTTTTATTTAAAAAAATATTGTGAATCATTAGACAAATTAACAAATATTTGTTAAAAAAAATAATGTTTCCCTCTTTTAAAAAATTGACAAGCACGCCAAGATCGTTTTCATTGTTAGATTGAAAAAATGTTGTCAGTTTTTAGATTTTTAATAGGTGTTTTATGCCAGGCCCACAGGTCAGCCAAGCCAAACAACAGCTCAATATAATTATCGACGCTTATCTTCAACCAAGCGAAATCGAGCGAGTTCTTTTGGCCTGTGATTATGCCGATCTAGCACACGACGGTATTACCCGTAAAAGTGGTGAACCTTACATTCTGCATCCAATTGCAGTCAGCTGCATCCTTGCTCATATGCGTATGGATGCCGAAACACTCATGGCTGCTCTACTACATGACGTGATTGAAGACACTGATTTCAGTAAGGATGATATTGCCAATAAATTTGGACGTACAGTTGCTGAACTGGTTGATGGTGTGACTAAACTTAGCCATTCAAGCGATAAAGAATATAACAAAGCGGCAAGTTTCCGAAAAATTCTGCAAGCTACACTACAAGATCCACGTGTCATTATTATTAAACTTGCAGATCGCTATCATAATATGACTACGCTTGGTGCATTACGCCCAGATAAGCGTGCACGTATTGCACAAGAAACCTTTGATATCTTTGTACCTATGGCACGTCTTGTTGGTATGAATGAAATGGCAGATAACCTTGAACATCTGTGTTATCAAAATCTTGACCTCGACATGTATAACAATGTCCAAGAAAATTTACTCAAAACCAAACCTGAACGTTGTCAATACCAAACGGTTTGGGAACAAAAATTAGCTGACCTACTCAATGTTTACAACCTACAAGGTCGTATTAAAAAGAAAAATAATAATATTGAGCTTTTACGTCATTTTGTAAAAAATGAAATTGATTTACAAGAACTTACCCATAGTCATGCTTTTGAAATCATTTTACAGAGCATCGCAGATTGTGATCGCTTAGTTGAAGCTCTACGTGAAAATTTCCAAATCATTAGCTATCAAGATCATATCCGACGTCCACTTCCTGGTGGTAATCAATCACTGATATTACGGCTAAAAGGTGAAAAAACCACATTATCGCTAACGATACAAACTGAACTTATGCGTAAAGCTGCTCGTTTTGGTGTTGTACTCGGTGAAAATGCACCTCAAGCTTGTCGCTCTGCCATTCAAGCATCAATGAAAAATCTCAACCTATTGGTTGGTGGAGAATGTGCTAAAACGACATTTAGCGATTTACTTGATTACTTACATCAAGAAAAAATTTGGGTCTACACACCGCACGGGCAACTCCACGAATTACCACAAGGTGCAACAGCAGTCGACTTTGCCTATTCTGCGAGTTTATTTTTAGGTAATCATGCCGTTGGTGCAAAAATTAATGGTGAACTTAAACCACTTTCAACGCCCTTACAAAGTGGTCAAGTCATCGAGGTCATTACCGATGTACTTGCAACGCCTAATCCTGATTGGCTGAGTTTCGTCAATACTCAAAAAGCTCGTCGCTCTATTCAAAATATTTTGCGTGAACAAGATATTGATGAACAACGCCTCGTTGGACAACAAGCCTTAAATCGTGCTCTAAAACTCTTTAATCGCTCAATTAAAGACTTATCCGATGAAGATTGGGCAGATTTACTCGAATGGCGTCATATCCCAAATAAAGATACTTTATTTGAGCAAATCGCTGTTGGTGATTTATTACCTCAATTGGTCGCAAATCATTTATTTGTTCAAACGCAAAATGATGGACAAGTACACTCAAATCGTTTAATTCAGGGTACTGAGGGCGTAGATGTTAAATATGCCCACTGTTGTAACCCTGTGCAGGGTGACCCAATCCAAGGGCATTTATCACGTCGTGGACTCATTGTGCACCGTGCACGTTGTCATAATTTATTACATGAACAGCATCTACATCCTGAAAATATCATGCCACTTCAATGGACAGCAGAAGATGAAGACGTCAACTTCACTGCTTATTTAAGCATTGAAATGGTGCTTAATGATGAACAAATTTCAGAACTGATCTATTTATGTAGAAAATCTAAAACTGGGGTTGAATCTGTTCGCACGCATGAAAATAAAACCTATGTCGACATTGTCGTAAACAATCGCCGTCAGATCGCACAAATTATTCGTGAGTTACGCATGCAATTTGGTTTCCCACGCATATCACGCTTAGCTATGCCTGTATCGCTACCTGAGATTTCCAAAGCAGTCTGACCCATGGTTCCATCATTTTAAACAATTGATGCTTTCATGAATACAATCCATCGCTTATGATGGATTGAGTTGAAACTAAGGAGAAGTCAATGTCCCGCCAAGTGATCCATACAGAAAATGCACCCGCAGCAATTGGTACCTACTCCCAAGCCATTTTAGTCGACAATACACTGTATCTTTCAGGTCAAATTGGTTTAGATCCATATAGCATGGAATTGGTTGAAGGCATTGAAGCACAAATCCGTCGTGTTTTTGATAACTTAAAAGCAGTTTGTGAAGCTGCGGGTGGCTCGCTAGCAGATATTGCAAAGCTCAACATTTTTTTAACCGACTTATCGAATTTCCAATTGGTCAACCAAATTATGGGCGAATATTTTGCTCAACCTTATCCTGCACGTGCAGCATTAGGTGTTGCAAGCCTACCAAAGAATGCATTGGTTGAAATGGATGGTATTGTGATCATCAATCAATAACACAAAATAGATCAAAAAATAAATTATTGATTATACTGAATAAAAAAATACCACCAATCAGGTGGTATTTTTTTATCTAAAAACTCAATTAATATTTACATATATCTAAATGAATTTCATTGACAAACGATAATAATTATCAATAATATCTATTATCGCATTTAATACTGTGGTTCATTCTCATGTACGTTTGTTTGTGTCGTGGCATTACAGATCAAGATATTAAAGACGCCGTTGCAAATGGCGCTGAAAGCTATCGTGAAATTCGCGACTTGCTTGATCTTGGCACATGTTGTGGTCGCTGCGCACCCGAAGCAAAAAGTATTATCAATGAAGAGTTAGCTGAAATTGCTGGGCGCATATCAATTGCAGCCTAATGAATAAATTTTAACTATAACCAATAATAACTTAAGTTTTCTATGATCCACGGATCATCTTCCTCCCCCGCTCCGACTCAGAGCGGGTTATTTTTATCTGAACACACACTTTCTATTTTAATTGATTACAGTCTTTTATGCGTTTGATTGCGATTTTCATTTGCCGTTCTATAAATCACTTCTAAGCCTATGCAAAGCACGCTAATATAAGCTCAAGATCTGCCTTAATTTTTAAGGCTCAATATAATTCGAAAGGAGCTTTGACCATGAAAGGCAATCGCGATGTCATTCAACAACTCAATCAAGTGCTTTATCATCACCTCACAGCCATTAACCAATATTTTTTACATTCACGTATGTTTAATGATTGGGGTATTGAGCAATTGGGTTCTGCTGAATATAAAGAATCAATTCGTCAAATGAAACATGCAGATAAAATTATTGAGCGTATTTTATTTCTTGAAGGTTTACCAAATTTACAGCATTTGGGTAAATTATATATTGGGCAACATACTGCCGAAGTGCTTACCTGCGATATACGTAAAGTTAAAGAAAATATTGATGCCCTCAAAATTACCGTTGATTTAGCTGAAAAAAGTTTAGATTACGTTACGCGTGATTTGATTCAGGAAATTCTAGAAAAAGAAGAAGAATATTGGGATTGGCTCACCACTCAGCTTGATCTGATTGAGTCAGTTAGCATTGAAAATTACATTCAAAGCCAAATGTAATTTTCGATTGCCAAATATAAAAAATCCCCAAACAATTGGGGATTTTTTATATCAAGGCGTACAATAACTTATTTCACAGTCGAGCTTGGCAGTAAATCTTCATACTTTTTATCAAGCCCATGCAACGTTTTGAGAATCCACAATTGATGTTGAGCCTCTTTGACTTTACCGTTATACGCTAAGACTTGAGCATATTTTTCAATATCATAACGAGAAGCTAAGTTCGCAACCATTAAACGGATATGCTCTAGTTCAGACTCACTTAATTTCGTTGCAGAATTTAAACCAATCCACCAAATACGATCATTAAACTGCGTCAACACCCAAAGCTTTTGATCAAGAACCTGTTGCTGTTCCACAGTCAAAGGTTGCTTTTTATTGACTAAAACACTTTGCTGTTTATACAAGCCATAATCACGATAAACCATTGCACAGACAACCAAACTCAGAATTGTAAATCCATACACAATGGCAGGCTTTAAATTAAATTCAGGTAAATCTTTATATTGTGATTGGATAAAACCGAGTAAAAATCCCATAGGCAGTAAAAAATAAGCATAGTGAATTGGGTATTCCAACATTGCATGAATCAGAATAGCGCAGACCATAAGCGTTGCAACAATTGACTCAATATCACGCACACCCTTATTCAGCCAATATAACCATCCTGTAAAATACAGTAAGATTAGACCACCCAATGGAATACCATTCCAAATGAGTAAATCTAAAACAATGTTATGTGCGCTCTTATACCACTCATGGGATGGATACAAATCGAATGCTGCAATTTGCGCCATTCCTGTCTGATTCCAACCATAGCCCACCCAAGGATGCTGTGTAATCGCAACTAAAGCCTGATTCCACATATCTAAACGTAAATAACCAGAAGATGCTCGCTCTACAACAGATACTGTTTCAGTCACCTGAGCAGGTGAAATACTTTCAATCAATTGATTTAATGATGGTAAAACAAAAATAATTCCGATGAAAAGACCAACCCAAGTGAGCAATTTAAGAAATCCAAATCGCTTTGCCTGCCCAAATTGTTTAATCGCTAAATAACCAAGTGTAAATAAGCATACCACCCAAGCTGTTCTAGACTGAGTTAGTGCAATCGTTAAAATAAAAATCAAAGCCATAGGGACAAGTACAAGACTTGGAGCAATGCGTTTTTCATAAAAATATAATACTCCAAACAATCCTATGGTTAAAAATGTCGCTAGATTATTCGGTTGAGCAAAATTAGCATATGGACGATTACCTTTTAAGATGTTCATATACGGGTAAAATGCTGTATTCAGTTGTAACCACTGTAAAATTGCAATTACACTTGAAAGCAACCCAATGATGATAACCACACTACTAAAAAGTTTAAGAACTTTGACTCGTCCTTGCTGCTGTGCAAGGTTATAGCCAGTCACGATCATGACCCAGAAAAATAAGATATATGCAGTACAAAGTAGTGCATTACTAAAATATAGAATCTGCCCTGCGAGTAGTTGTATTGTTGGTATCGTTAAAAATAGTGCAAGCAACCATTGTGGTTTTGCAATACTAAATTTTTCTTTGTAAAACGTTGCTAAAACTAGTGCACAAGCTGACAAAAAAGTCAGCATTTCACTACCAAATGTTGTCCAAGGAGTTTTATGAAACGGCAATAAGCAGGCTGCAACAAACAGCGCAACCGAGAGCGTATAGAAGTAGGCTTTCATTGGGGGATGCGGAATAAAAAAACTGCGGGTATTATACACGCAGTTTTTGGGTTACTTTTAAGATTATTAAAGGATTAATTCCATGGTCTTAAATCGACAATTTTAACAACTTCAGCTTTTTCTTTATCTAATAAAACGACCATATCTACAGCTGTAGCTCTTAAAGGCAACCATGCATCTGCTTGAGGATATTGTTTTAAAATAGTTGAAACTTCGATTTCTTTATTATACTTTTTTAGATCATCTAATTTTTTCGCATACTTTTGAATACCTTCTTTCGCTTTCCCTAATGTTGTGTAACGTTCAGGGTAATGTGCAGGCATAACTCCCTGTGATAGATCATCAAATAATCTCTTATTTTGCGCTTCAACTGTTGCTTCTTTTTTAATAGATACAAATTGCGGAGTGAACCAATTTATTTTTTTATATTCTGCATCCGCTAAATGCATACCTTTTTGTTCAATTTCATTTGCTCTTACAATATCAAACTTATCAGCATGTTCATAAGAAATCCAAACAGGTCTCCCTTGTGCGATATTAAATACGCCATAACCTAACGCTATTAACTGAATAAGCACAATTACAGTTAAATCCATTTTTAATGTTTTTTTCCCTTCTTTATATACAAGAAGTGTTAGCAAAGGACCAATAATGACATCAATTACGATTAACATTAAAAAAATATGCGTTACACCAATGGCTTTTGCTAAAGGGGTTGGATACCAAATAAAAAAAACCAATCCAATAATCATAATTGCAATGACTATTGAAATAGCCAGATGCCCTAAAAAAAATTTGATACGCTTAGACATATTTTAATCTATTATAAAATAATATAAATTTTATTGAGTTAATCATTTAAACACAACCTATTGGCTTTAAATTAGCAGGAATATCATTCGATGTTGAACACCCCCAACCGCCGTCCTGTATTTTATTCAAATAAATAAACTTATTTTCAATTGCAGATGCTACATTTTTTAATTTACATTCCAATGCTGGGGTTGCTATTCCATTTACAGGCGCATATACCGAATAAGTACAAATATTTGATGGAGAAAATCCAATACTTGCTACTGTAAAACTGCCATTTGAAGCATCTAACATAATTAAATCGTAATGAGCTGTTACCCCCTTTAACTCAATAAAAGCACTTTTAAGTTGGGTCTTCACAACATAGCTTTGGTAAGAAACAACTGCAAGTGCAGATAAAATTCCAATGATTGCGACAGTAATCATCAATTCGATGAGCGTAAAACCATTTTTATATTTTTTCATATTTCGATCTTAAATACTCGTATAATGATTACAAGTATAAACAAGACTAAAATATTGAATAGTCAAAATAAATCGTGTCACAGAAAAAAGAAAAAAGTGACACTTTTTTACATTCCTCAATACAAATTCATTAATCCATCATATATTTTTAGTTTTGTACGATCATATTCCTGTTGTCCATGCTCTGCCTGACCACTTGATAATAAGGTTAATACACCTCCATATTCATCAACAACAACCAAAGAACTTGCACCCAATAATGTCCCATCACGGAAATATACTTTCAAACTTTTAGCATTCTCCTGATATGGAAACATTGCATAACCATAACAATCTCTTAATTTGTTTAGATCACATGAAATATTAGGTTGGCTTAAAATATTAGGCTCAGGTTTATTGATCATTTTCTTCACTTGTTGCGCAAGAGATATTGCACTCCCTGATAAGCCTGCTGATGAATCGAGCGCAGGATAATCAAAAGTAGTATAAATATCACCATAACCTGTCAAACCTGTTTCGATATAACGATACTTCGCCTCATCATCAAAGCGTTTATTTTCTAAAAATCGTATATTATCTTTTTCTAACTCATACTCTTTTTGAATAAATTGTTGATAACTTTGATGTGTTTTTTTTGCAATCATCTGTCCTAACAAACAATAGCCCAAGTTTGAATAACTAAAAGTGGTGTTTGGATTGAAAGCCAATTGAATATGCGATAGCTTTTCAAGTGCAGTTGGACAAAAAGGTTTATCCCCGCTTCTAAACATTTCATCACCCATTAAACCCGTTCGACTAAAACCCGCCCGATGCAACAATAAATCTTCAACTTTAATCTCTTCAACACGTAAATCATCAGGTTTTGGAATATTAGGCAATAAATTTAAAATAGGCTCAGCTAAACTAATTTTCTTTTGTTTAACCAAATCAAGTATTGCATCACTTGTCCAAAGCTTAGAAACACTCGCATAACGAAAACGAATCTCCGCATTGACTTTTTTTGAAAATAACGGCACGCCCAAATAACCACTTTCACAATGAAATAACCGCCCTTGCGGAGATATATATGCAATCTGACTATTTGGTGCTCTGTGTGATAGGCTTACATCTTTTAAAGTTTCTTTTAACCACTCAGGACTTTGATCTGAACAGCTTAATGCTGTTGTTTCAAGTCGAGCCTGTAAGGGATACAGTTTTAAAACCAACTTATTTCGTGCAACAATATTTACATAATAATAAATACCAATCACAGTCACAATTAAGATGAAAGCAACAAGTAAAATTTCTAATAATTTCAGCTGACGATTCATTTTTTCCCCAAAAAAAGAAAACCTCCCATAAAGGGAGGTTTAAATACATCTTAATTATTTAAATTATGGCTTAGCTGCTTTTGCTGGGCAACCAGATGGAGCAAATTTAGCATCAATCGTACCTGCATCACAAGACCACGAACCACCGTCTGTATCTGCCGCACGTGTCCAAGTAATTGTTTTTGTTTTTAAAGCACCAGCTGAAGAAGCACCAAATGTACCTTTAATCGTACCTGCACCCGTTGCTGATACGAAAGAAAGTGTTGGTTGTGTTAAACCAGCTGTATCTTTACCACCACCTTGAGGAACCTCACCTTCTGTAGTAGCACCCAACATGCTTGAGCCAGGAATGTTAAAAGTACATTCTTTACCATCAGTTAAACATAGGTCAACTAATGTACGAAGGCTACCCAACTCACCTACAACACGCGTTACTTGTGCTTTAGTTACATAATTTTGGTACTGTGGAATCGCAATTGCAGCAAGAATACCGATAATCGCAACAACGATCATTAACTCGATAAGGGTGAAACCCTTTTGAACTGATTTCATAACATTCTCCAAATTATAAATTTTTATCGCTTTTCAGCAATTTTCTTTTAAAGCCAACATATTAGAGTAAAAACATATCAACCTTTAACACAATCCTTATTCTAGTTTTTTAGCTAAGCTTTTCAAGGTTTTTTTTCTGAATTGTGTACTTTCGTAGTTTTGTGTAAAAAAGTGACATTTTTGGTCAGTAAAAATTAGATTTAATTCAATATAATTGGACTATTTGTTAACTCATTCTCATTTCCACTCATCTGCTGATCATAAAATTGATTCAACACTTGCCCAATTTCAGAAACGCCATCAATAACAGCTTTTCTGTAGTGCTTTTCTTTTAGCTTGAGCGTTATGGCATTACAAATTATTTGCCAAACTTGCGCTTCCGTCGCTTGGTGAATCCCACGGTCAATCACTATTTCAACCTGTTGTTCACACAAGTTTAAATATAACAACACACCACTGTTATATTCAGTATCCCATACACCAATTTCAGCAAAAAGTTGTTGTGCCCGCAATCGAGTATTTTGATAGTAAGCCGATGATGCAGGAATATGTCCTTCTATGACCACCTGAATTTCACCAACATGCCCCATTTCAGCCTGTTTTACTGCTTCTGCAATCGCAGTTTGATCCACTTTGCTAAAGTAGCGTTTTGATGCAGGCATATACACAAAGTGTTTCAACCATCGCTTAAAGCTCGGTACTGTACGCTGTTGTAAATTCGGTTCAGTAACAAGTTCTGTTGTATCTGTTTTAGTTACCATGAGCCTGATGCACCTCCTCCACCAAAACCTCCACCACCACCACTATAGCCTCCTCCGCCACCAAAGCCACCACCACGCCCTCCTCGACCACCACCTGATAAAAACATTTGGAAAATAAGTTGTGCGAGTGAAGTTAAAATTAAAAAGAAAATACCAAAACCCATCATCAAACTAGTAATAATACCTGCGCCATAAATCAAACCTGCTGCCGTACCTGTTACTCCTGCAACAGCTGCACTTAAACGATTACCTAAAAATGAAGATGCCAACACACCAATCACCAAAATGACCAATGCACTCGTTAATGCTTTATCTTTGGCTTCTTGTTCATGAACAGCTTGAGCCTGACGCTCTTTTAATTCATCGGCAGCTTTTTGTGCCGTTTCAGGATCCATATTTAAAATATTTTCAATTTCATTTATGCCTAAAATTAAACCTTGCCCATATTGTCCATTTTTAAATGCAGGCGTAATTTGATTACGAATAATTCGACTGGCAACAATATCGGGCAACACTCCTTCAAGCCCATAACCTGTGGCTATGTGGATACGCCGATCATTCACGGCAACGGCTATAAGCAAACCATTATCTTGTTTAGCTGAACCGAGCTTCCACTGCTCTGCCACACGCATCGCAAAATCAAAAATACTTTCTTGCCCTGTCGTTGACACAATAATAATGCCAATTTGCGCCTTACCTTGGTTATAAATCTTTCGGATTTGATTTTCGAGTTGCTGTTTTTCACTCGCAGATAAAATATTTGCCTGATCAATGATTGGAGCATTTAGTGTAGGTAATTGTCGAAAATTTTCTCCCGCAGCCATATCATTGGGAACTTGAGGTAATGTCTGGGTTTGCGTTGTTTCTTGTGCAGGTACAGTCGTATTTACTGTGGCTGTCGGCTGACTTTGCCCTGTTACATTGGGAATAGGTAAGTTATGATTCGGTAGAACCTTACCTAGAACCACAGCATCTTCAGCCGTTGTTTGATCTGTTGCTGTTGCAACTTCCGCATGTGCAATTGAGATAAAAATAGAAAACAAAAAACTTATGAAGATGAAAAATATCATATTCATGGATTTTCTATTGATCATTTCATTTTTCAGATCAGACATACACCCTCTCAAGCTCAACTATTGAGTACTTAGTTAAAGCTCACTGTTGGCGCTTTTTGCGCTGTGCTATCGGCACTGAAGTTTTCTTTAGTTTTCATTCCAATCACTTTTGCGGTCATTGCCTGCGGGAATTGACGTACATAAGTATTGTAATCTTGTACAGTTTCAACATAGCGTGTCCGTGCTGTACTAATTCGGTTTTCTGTACCTTCAAGCTGAACTTGTAAATCACGGAATTGTTCATTGGCTTTTAAATCTGGATAATTTTCAGTCACTGCAAGTAACCGTGACAACGCACTCGTCATTTGCGCCTGTGCTTCTTGGTACTTTTTAAATAATTCAGGATTTTCTAGAACTTCTTTATCAACCTTTAAGCCTGCAACATTGGCACGTGCTTCAGTCACTTCTGTAAGCACCTTTTCTTCATGTGTTGCGTAACCCTTTACAACATTCACTAGATTCGGCACAAGATCGGCACGGCGTTGATATTGGTTTTGAACTTCAGACCATGCCGCATTCACTGATTCATCTTTGGCTTGTAAAGTATTATAACCACAACCTGAAAATACCAATGTACTTGTAAGCGTCAGTGCAAGAAGACCTTTTTTTATAGCATTCATTATATAAACCTCAGTTATTTATTTGTATTTGTTGATATAAAATCATTTTAAACAGTTTTTTGAGAAATATTGTATCTTTTCTTTAATGACAAAAACTCCTTTTGGTCCATAGATTACGCTTATCTTCAGCAAGATTTCTACCTCATAACACTCAGAATATCATTACCCAAAAAACAAAAAAGCCACCCAAAGGTGGCTTTTCTATTAAGCATAATACAACTTATTCATCATCTTTTTTTGCTTCATCAGTAGGAGGTAAGTCCTTCACTGCTTCCGCAATCAAACCAAACATATAGTTACCATATGCATTGGTTTTGTCGTAATGGAATCGCAAACGTGGTGTTATACGAGTCTTAATATTACGACTTAATTCATGACGCAGGAAACCTGATGCTTTATTTAAAACCTCAAGTGTTTCCTTGTTTGCAGCTTCACTTTGTTCATCACCAAGTTCACGACCCATTACGGTCACATAAACTTCGGCATAACCTAAGTCTGGGCTGACTTTCACCGCAGAGATGGTTACAAGACCACCTAAGCGTGGATCTTTTAGCTCTTGACGGATGAGCTCAGACAACTCACGTTGTACTGTATCCGCCATGCGCTTGAGACGTTGACTACCCGCCATTAAAGACTCCGTTTAACCAATTTAACATCATACACTTCGATCTTATCGAGTGGTTTAATGTCTTTATAACCTTTAACTGCAAGACCACATTCCATGCCTGCACGAACTTCTTCAACCACTTCTTTATAACGACGAAGAGATTCAAGCTCACCTTGGAACACAACCACGTCATCACGTAATACGCGAATCGGTTTGTTACGATGCAATACACCTTCAAGAACCATACAGCCTGCTGCTGCACCAAATTTACTTGAATGGAATACTTCACGTACTTGCGCCACGCCAAGAATTGTTTCACGGTGTTCTGGTTCAAGTTTACCGCTCATTGCTGCTTTAACGTCATCAATCAATTGATAAATAATTGAATAATAACGAATATCAATACCATCAGCATCTGCTTTCTGACGCGCAGTATTATCTGCACGAACATTAAAGCCAAGCAATACAGCTTCAGAAGATTCAGCAAGTGTTACATCAGACTCAGTGATTGCACCAACGCCCGAACCAATCACACGTACTCGAACTTCATCTGTAGACAAACCATTCAATGCAACTGTAAGCGCTTCCAAAGTACCACGTACATCAGTTTTAAGCACAACATTGACGTAAGGAACATTTTTCTTGCCCATTGATGACATGATATTTTCAAGACGCATTGCAGACTGACGTTCAAGACGCTGTTCACGTTCACGTGCCATACGCGCATCTGCAACTTCACGTGCTTTTTTCTCATCACTTACAACAAGAACTTCATCACCCGCCATAGGCGCTTCTGGAAGACCTAAGATTTCTACTGGAATCGAAGGACCTGCAGATTGAATACGCTTACCATTTTCATCTGTCATCGCACGAACACGACCGTATGATGCACCCGCAAGAACGAGATCACCTACTTTCAATGTACCGTTTTGAACAAGAATTGACGTTACAGCACCACGGCTATTATCAATACGTGCTTCAATAACAACACCTTGTGCAGCACCTTCTTCAGACGCTTTCAATTCTAACAATTCAGCTTGAATTGAGATAAGGTCTAGAAGTTCATCGATACCTTGACCAGAATGCGCTGAAACCATTGCAACAGGAACATCACCACCCCATTGTTCAGGTACGATTTGCTTAGTTGTCAATTCGTTCAATACGCGATCTGGATCAGCAGATTCTTTATCCATCTTGTTGATTGCAACAATGATTGGCGTACCCGCTGCACGTGCATGGTCAATTGCTTCCGCAGTTTGTGGCATAACACCATCATCAGCAGCAACAACAAGAACCACAATATCAGTCGCTTTCGCACCACGTGAACGCATTGCAGTAAATGCAGCATGTCCTGGAGTATCTAGGAAAGTGATAATACCTTTGTCCGTAGTAACGTGATATGCACCAATATGCTGTGTAATACCACCCGCTTCGCCTTGTGCAACTTTCGCACGACGAATACGGTCAAGAAGCGATGTTTTACCATGGTCAACGTGACCCATAATCGTAACAACTGGCGCACGTGTAGATTGTACACCACGCGCTTCTTCAGCAGCTTCCATCAAGTTATCTTCAGCTTGCGTATCAGAAACAAGAACTGGGTTATGACCCATTTCTTCAACGATCAGCGCTGCAATTTCTTGATCAATCGCTTGATTCTGAGTAACAAGCTCACCCATTTTCATAAGTGACTTAATAACTTCACGAACTTTGATCGCCATTTTCGCAGCTAAATCAGCAACAACAATCGTTTCACCGATTTCAACATCGTAAACTTGTTTCTTAACAGGTTTTTCAAAACCATGTTTATTTGAAGAACTTGTTTTCAAGCCACGTTTAGGTTGCTTGCTAAAGCTTTGCTCTTCTTGACCACGACGTCCACCTTTTTTAGGCGCACGTGCAGTTGGTGTATTCGCACCGCGTTTAATATCGCGATCTTCTTTCGCAAATGAATCTTCGTATGCTTGACCTACAAGACCAGCAGCCAACGGAGAATCATCAACTACACGAATAGTTGCAGTTGCATCTTCAGACGAATATTTCGTCGCCATTTGACGCATTTGTTCAAGAGTACGCTGTTGCGCTTCTTCAGCCGATTTTTTACGTGCTGCTTCTTCAGTTGCTTTTAATTTTGCCGCTTCAGCATCACGTGCACGTTTCTGTTCAGGCGTTTCAATCGCTTTTACAGTCGCTTTAGTAATTGGTTTGTTGTTTGATTTACGCTTAACAACAACTGCTGCTTTAGGTGTTTCTTTTGCAGCCGTTTGCTGTTTTGCAGCAGCACGCATTTTTTCAAGGCTTGCCTTTGCAGAATTTCCAGCTTTTTCAGCTTCTTTCTGCACTGGAGCAGCTTGAGTTTTCGCTTCTACAGCTGGCTCTGCTTGCGCTTTCGCTAAAGCTTCAGCTTTAATTTGTTCAGGATCAGGCTTAGTAAACGTATGTTTTTTACGGATTTCAACATTAATCGTTTTGGCTTTACCTGAAGTACTCGCAACTTTAGCGGTACTCGTAGTTGTACGTTTCAACGTGATTTTTCCTGCATTTACATTATCCTGCCCATGAATCTTCTTCAAATGGCTGACCAATGCTTCTTGCTGTTCAGTGGTAATTTTATCTTCTGCTTTCTTTTGCGGAAGACCTGCGTCGCGAACCTGATCAAGCAGTTTTTCAACCGGAAGACCTACACTGACTGCTAACTCTTGAATTGACTTATCCGTCATGTATGACCTCCTAGTTAAACCATGATTCACGTGCTTTCATAATCAATTGACCTGCTGTTTCTTGACTAAGACCTTCGATATCAGAAATATCGTCAGTTGCTTGGTCGGCAAGATCATCAACAGTGATTACGCCACGAGCGGCTAATGCATAAGCAATCTCAGAAGTAATCCCTTCCATCGCTAGAAGTTCTGAGCTCGGTTCTTGAATATTTTCTTGCTGTTGAAGTGCATCCGCCAAAGCAATTTCTTTTGCACGGCTTTGTAATAATTCTACAAGCTCTGCATCAAGTTCAATTTCATCGAATGTTTCAGCTGGAACATAAGCAATCTCTTCTAAAGAAGTGAAACCCATTTCCACTAAAGCCATTGCAAGATCTTCTTCGATATCTAAACGAGATACGAACATGTCAAGATATTGCTGTGCCTCATTTTGCTGACGTGCACGATATTCATCTTCAAGCATCATATTAAGCTTAAAGCCTGTCAATTCAGATGCAAGGCGAACATTTTGACCTTGTGAACCAATTGCACGTGCAAGTTGATCACTCGTTGCAAAAATAATATCCGCTGTATGTTCTTCTTCGTCAAGTACAATACCCGACACATCTGCAGGCTCTAAAGCACTTGCAATGTACTGTGCAGGATCATCAGACCAAACTACAACATCAATACGTTCACCGTTTAATTCAGACTGAACCGCTTGAATACGCGTTCCACGCATACCAATACACGCACCGACTGGATCAATACGATGATCATTCGTCTTCACAGCAATTTTCGCACGAACACCCGGTTGACGAGCCGCGCCTTTAATTTCAATGATTTCTTCAGAAATTTCTGGAATTTCTTTCTTCATCAATGCAATTAGCATTTCAGGTTTAGCACGAGACAACAACAATTGTGCGCCACGACCTTCACGATTTACATTATAAAGGATTGCTGTAATACGCTGTTTTGGACGAAGCATTTCTTTTGGAATCATATCTTCACGAGATAAATATGCTTCAGCATTTTCACCAAGATCAATAATAAAACCATCTTTGGTTTGCTTCTTCACTTCACCGTAAATTAACTCACCAACTTTTTCTTCGTAAGCATCTGCAATTAAAGCACGTTCAGCTTCACGGATTTTTTGCACAATCACTTGTTTCGCAATCTGCGCTGCAATACGACCAAACTCAATTGATGGTACTTCTAGTTCACGTACATCACCAATTGACCATTGTTCAGGATTCATATCAGAAATGGCATCTTGACATGCAGGCATTTCATGATCTTCATCAGCAACGACTGTCCATTGACGGAACGTTCTGTAATCACCTGTTTTGCGATCAATTTCTACACGCAATTGTGCTTCTTCAGCATGCGTGCCGTCATAATATTTTTTTCGAGTTGCAGCGACAAGTGCCTGCTCAAGCGCTTCAAAAATCGCTTCGCGGCTGACACCTTTTTCATTACTGACCGTCTCTGCAACGGTAAGAATTTCACGACCCATAAGTCACCTACTTTTTAAATTCTTATTCGTTAAATTTAAATAAATCTGGTTTAATCCTGATAGATCAAATTCGCTTTATCAATATTACCGCTATCAATTTCAAGCACTTGTTGATTTTCAACTTCAACTTGAATGTATTCATTCTCAAGATCAACAGAAATCAATTTTGCTTGAAACTTACGGCGGTTTTCGACCGCTGCAATTAGACGCAAAGCAACCTGCTGTCCAATATACGCCTGCATTTGTTTAAGTTCAAAAAACGGACGATCCCAACCAGGAGAGGACACTTCAAGCGCATACTCACCCGAAATTGGATCGTGTACATCCATCATTGCACCGACTTGTTGAGTCACACGTACACAATCCTGTACGCCAATACCACGACCCTGCACAAGTTCACCATTTTCATCTAAAACTGGCGCTGCATTCTCATCAATATCTTTATCGATATAAATACGTAATAGGGAGCGTTTACCTTGAGGATTGAATTCAATACCCCATAGATCTACGTTACAAGCCTGCACAGCAGGTGCAATTAAGTCCTGAAGTGCTTGAGTTTTATTTGATAGCTTCATTTACTCTCGTCAATTTGCGCGATTTTATCGGTTATTTATACAACCGAAACCTGATCCATACACACTATAGTAGTAGTGAAACATGACACTTTAACTTTACGCCGTATACGGCTCATATCGACACTACACGATAGCCAATAAAAAAGGGCGTAATCGCCCCTAGTGTTACACAGAAAAACCGTAGTCCACTGTGCAAAAAGACCCACCTATATGTGAGCCTTTTTAGAAACTTGGTAGCGGGAGCTGGATTTGAACCAACGACCTTCGGGTTATGAGCCCGACGAGCTACCAGACTGCTCCATCCCGC
>NZ_JBJZOR010000015.1:0-87240 GCF_046269225.1 Acinetobacter sp. TY2 | reverse complement strand
TAAATCTTTTAATTCTCTAGACGTTTAAAACCTTTTCTGCTGTATCTGTTGACATTTTATCTGCAATGATCTGAAATAGCATGAATCCCATTACAATAACGAGATGGCGCACTCACATTATCCTATCCATCTCAAAATACCGTGTGAAATAACATGGTCTTACCAAAAAGAATATTCCCATTGACGTTGTTGAATAAAATAATGCTCAAAATCTTTGGCGTAAATATTTAAATTTTTACTCAATTCACTCACACGCTGCCATAAATCTTTTAATTCTCTAGACGTTTAAAACCTTTTCTGCTGTATCTGTTGACATTTTATCTGCAATGATCTGAAATTGGACAACAATACACTGTTCAAAAATCTGCTTCAGTGTTGTTATTTGATACTCAATTTCAAGTTTTAAATAATCCTAGATTTTCCCTGTACTCGTTTCTTTCTGAGTCGCAATGGTCGGCATATTTTTCTCTTTTAGTTTTTAAATTTATTTATATAAAAATAATATAATTAAAAAACAATATTTTCCAATATCAAACGACACACACTGTCGTAAAAATAAAAACTGCCGAATGTTCCCATTCGACAGTTTTTTATCATACAACTTCGATGCGATTATTTTTTCTTATAAAAAGTAAAATAACCAATTGCAAGGATAATCAACCAAATTGGGCTTACCATCAAAGATTTAAGTGTATCTGGTTCTAAAGCTAAAATACCAATCGTACCAACAAAGAATGCCATAACCACATAACATGTGATTGGACCACCTGGTAGTTTAAATACCGATTTTGCATGTAACTCTGGGCGTGTTTTGTAATACACCAAGTAGCTCCACAAAATGATAATCCACACCAAAATAAACAAGATGGTTGATAGTGTTGTCGCCAAAGTAAAGGCTTCAACGGTATTTGGTACAAAGTACTGTAATGCAGCCCCACCTAATAAACACACACCTGAAAAGTACAATGCGTTTGCTGGTACAGCGCGTTTATTTAAGCGACCAAATGCTTTCGGACCTTGCTCTTCACGTGACAAACCAAATAACATACGGCTTGTTGAGAATACACCACTGTTCATTGATGACATCACTGAAGATAACACCACCAAATTCATAATGATTGCAGCAGCAGCAATACCTGCTTGGCTAAACAAGTTTACAAATGGGCTGACTTTTGGATCAATAGCATTCCACGGTGTTACTGACATCACAATAATCAATGCCAATACATAGAAGAAAATGATACGAATTGGAATTGAATTTACCGCTTTTGGTAAATTCTTTTCAGGATCTTTGGTTTCCGCAGCCGTTGTACCGACGAGCTCAACACCTACGAATGCAAAAATTGCAATTTGGAAGCCGGCCAAGAAGCCTTCAAAACCTTTCGGGAAAAAACCTCCATGAGACCAAAGATTGGTAAATGAAGCAACTTGACCTGTTGCAGCAGATTCAAAGCCTGTAAAGATCATCCAAAAACCGACTAAAATCAGTACGACAATTGCAATAATTTTAATCAGTGCAAACCAGAACTCGAGTTCACCAAACAATTTTACAGTGACTAAATTTAGCCCCATGATAAAAAAAATAGCGGCAACACTAATCAAAGCACCTTCAGTTGGACTAAAGGGTAGTCCGTTATTGAAAAACTGTAAGTAATAAATAATCGCCGATAAATCTGCGATACCAATCGTGATCCAACACAACCAGTAGGTCCATCCGACAAAATAACCTGCCCAAGGACCAATTAAGTCTGTAGAGAAATCGATAAATGATTTGTATTGTAAATTTGAAAGTAATAATTCACCAAGCGCACGCATGACGAAAAACACCATCAAACCAATGATCATGTAAATAAATAAAATTGAGGGTCCAGCTAAACTGATGGTCTTACCTGACCCCATAAATAACCCTGTACCAATCGCACCACCAATCGCGATTAACTGCAAGTGTCTATTTGAAAGACTTCTTGCTAACTCTCCACCTTCGGAAGCGTTGTAATTTCCATTTGACATTTTTTAATTCGACTAAAGCAAATAGTCTTCACAAATTAGCTGATTTTTTTCTAAAGTAAAAATTTTTTTTTGAACTGATTATTAATTATTACCACTTGTTTTTAAACAACGGTCAAATACACCAAACTACGACCACTACAACATTTAAGCTCTATTAAAATAAAATAATAAAAATCATATATTAAAATTTATTATGATTTTAGCATTATAGAAAAATATTCGGACTTGTATCTCAATTAAATCTATGTCAAAAAAGAAAAAGATTGAAAAAAACAATATAGATCAGTCATAAAAATTAATTAAGGAGTAATCAATACCACGAAAAATAGAATAGTGCATCATCAAAATAACAAGGATGGCATAACAATTGCTCGCTTAATCAGGCTGTTATGTATAAAAATGGACAGATAAAAAGAAGGTACTATGCAAAATATTCAATCGATTATGGAAACACTCAGCGCTTGGGTCTGGGGACCTTATATGCTGATTTTACTGGTTGGAACAGGTGTATTTCTCACCTTTCGACTGATGTTTTTACAATTCCGCTTACTTCCTTTTGCCTTTAAGCAAGTCTTTGGTCGTCATGAAAAATCTAAAGATCATGAGGGTGATATTTCCCATTTTGGTGCACTTATGACTGCACTGTCAGCGACCATTGGGACAGGCAATATTGCTGGGGTCGCCACTGCATGCGTACTCGGTGGTCCTGGGGCAGTTTTCTGGATGTGGATGACCGCACTTGTAGGTATGGCAACCAAATACGGTGAAGCTGTGCTTGCAGTAAAGTATAGAACCACAAATGAAAATGGGCAAAAATCAGGCGGGCCTATGTACTATATTGAGCATGGTCTCAAGTGGAAATGGCTTGCTGTTTTATTTGCCCTATTTGGAACCATTGCTTCTTTTGGAATTGGTAGCTCAGTCCAATCCAACACTGTCGCACTCGCTGTACAAAACAGTATGGGCATTGAAACGTGGATTACAGGTGTTGTCATTACGGTATTTTCTGCATTGGTCATTTTAGGTGGTATTAAATCCATTGCAAAAGCTGCAACATTCATCGTTCCTATTATGGCAATTGGTTATGTATTAGGTGGTTTAGCCATTATTTTAACAAATTTAAATTTGGTAATTCCCGCACTCAAACTCATTTTTGTCGATGCTTTTACAGGTCAGGCTGTTGCTGGAGGTGCGATTGGTGCAGTGATTCGCTATGGTGTAGCGCGAGGTGTCTTCTCAAATGAAGCTGGCATGGGTTCTGCGCCCATTGCTGCTGCAGCAGCTAAAACCGATCACCCTGTTCGTCAAGGTCTAGTCTCTATGACAGGGACATTTATTGACACGATTATTGTTTGTAGTATTACAGGCATTGTACTTGTTATGGGATATATTGTTGCAGGTAATACATTTGGTACGGAAACAGGTGCAGTATTGACCACCCATATTTTTGATCGATTACTTCCTGGTGTCGGTGGTTGGGTTGTCACTTTTGGTATTATCTTCTTTGCCTATTCTACAATTTTAGGTTGGTGCTATTATGGGGAAAAATGCGCAACTTATTTATTAGGTGAAAAATTTGTTCTCATTTATCGCCTGATTTATATCGCTACAGTGTTTATCGGCACAGTCGCAACACTAGATTTAGTATGGCTCTTCGCAGATACATTTAATGGTCTGATGGCAATTCCAAACTTAATTGCACTCTTACTTCTGTCAACCGTTATTGTGAAAGAAACCAAAGACTTTTTGGATAAACGCAAATCAGGCGAATTGTACTAAGTATAATTTCTTGATTTAGATTATTAAACAAAAATAGCATCGCATCAGGGCGACAAAAATAGTCGCTCTTTTCTTTAATCCACTTTTTATAGTCTCATTTTCTCATTAAAATCATCTTCTAAAATCACTAGTAAAATCATGTATAGTGATTGAGCTTTTTATGGATGATCTCAATTATGGCTAAAGTTAAATCTGTTTACCGTTGCGAACAATGTGGTGCTGACCATTCTAAATGGGCAGGTCAATGTTCAGAGTGTGGTGAATGGAATTCTTTAACCGAAGTTCGTATTGAGCCAACGGTCACACATCGTGCTAAACCTATGGGTGGCGGTTATACAGGACAAGCTGCCAATGTTACCTTGCTCAATCAAATTACCGTATCCAATGAAACACGTCTAGGCACGGGGATAAGTGAATTTGACCGTGTATTGGGTGGTGGTCTGGTCACAGGTTCTGTCGTACTGATTGGTGGTGATCCCGGTATTGGTAAATCGACCATTTTGTTACAAACTGCCACTTATATGGCAGCCGCAAATAGTTCAGCACTCTATGTAACAGGTGAAGAGTCTCTTTCTCAAGTGGCTTTACGCGCCAATCGACTTGATTTACCGACAGATCGACTACAAGTCATGGCAGAAACCTGCGTAGAACGTATTTGTGAAACTTTAGCTCAAATACAGCCTGCTGTTGCCATCCTTGATTCAATTCAAACGCTTTATACCGAAACCTTACAATCTGCGCCAGGTGGAGTTTCACAAATTCGTGAATCTGCCGCGCTACTCACACGTTTTGCGAAAAATAGTGGCACTGCACTATTTATTGTCGGTCATGTAACCAAAGAAGGTTCTCTTGCAGGTCCTCGTGTACTAGAACATATGGTCGATTGCGTTTTATATTTTGAAGGACAGTCTGATTCGCGCTACCGTATGATTCGTGCAGTCAAAAATCGTTTTGGTGCAGTCAATGAACTCGGTGTTTTTGGCATGACCGATAAAGGTCTAAAAGAAGTTGCCAATCCATCTGCAATTTTCCTTAGTCGCTATGATGAAGCCATTCCCGGTTCAATTGTAATGATTAGCCGAGAAGGCACACGCCCACTTTTAGTTGAGGTACAGGCATTAGTTGATGATGCTCATGGACAGCCTCGTCGTGTTGCACTTGGCTTAGAGCAAAACCGCTTAAATATGCTTCTTGCCGTCATGCATCGCCATGGCGGTGTTCAAACATCAGGACAAGACGTATATGTCAATGTCGTGGGTGGCTTAAAAATCACTGAAACAGGTTCAGATCTTGCGGTACTACTGGCTTGCGCTTCAAGTTTACGCTCCAAAGCGCTTCCTCAACATTTAGCGGTATTTGGTGAAGTCGGATTATCAGGTGAAATTCGTCCCGTACCTAACGGTCAAGAACGCTTAAAAGAAGCCATTAAACATGGTTTCAAATACATTATTGTCCCACGTGGTAATGCACCACAAAAAAACATTCCCGGTGTACAAATTATTGCAGTAGCTCGTTTACACGAAGCTTTGACAGAAGCAATGCAACTCAGTGATGAATCATAATTTTGACCACCAGTTATAAAAAATAATTTTAAAAGTACTTTTTGAGAATTCAGCGTTAAGAATATCCGCTGAATTCTCTTTTTAAAGATCAATTCATCTCATATGATAAACCCATTCAACTTCATAGCTATTTTTTAAATTTATATCTGATAACCTCATTATTCGTCTTTAAAAATATTCGTTATATTTGTGTGAATTTTAGTCCAAAAATCTAACACATCCATTGAAATTCATAGCAAAAGACTGCATAAAGAACATTGATACTTTTTGATTTATTAAAAATAGGAATTCTCAATGGAAGTTCGACAGCGTGGCTTGATGGCAGGTCTATTAATGGCAACTTTAGTGGTTGCTCCTTTAGCTGAAGCGAAACGTGCTGGTGGCGGTAAAAGTCATGGTATGAGTCGTTCTGCTGCTCCAAGTCAGTCATCTCAGCAAACCCGCCAAGCAACCCCTGCTCAACAACCGATGGCTCCTGCTACAGCACCACAGAAATCTGGTCCAGGTGTCGGTGGTATGGTTGCAGCTGGTGTTGCTGGTGCTGCAATTGGTGCGGTTGCTGCCAATGCAATGGCGGATGACAATGCTAATCCTGCAAAAACTGATGCGACTGCACAACAGCAAGCACAAGTAGCTCAACAGGAAGAAGAGAAAGGTGGAATCCCTAGTTGGATTTGGCTTCTTGTGATTGGTGGTGCTGCATTCTTCTTGTTCCGTAAATTCGGCGCAAAAAAAAAATTAGCAACCAATAATCCTTATGCACCAAACAATGCAGGTCCTACATCTGCACCGTTTGGTCAGAATAATGCAACACAACGTACTGCTTCAGGCACGAACACCAATATTTTTGGTCAATCAGTCGGTGGCGGTGCGCCTGTTCAAGCACCTTTTGGTTCTGCATCTACTCAAAGTGGAAACCAGTTACCCGACGGTACTGAACCTGCTGCATTCTTACGTATTGCTCGTCAGCGTTTCAATCACATTCAGTCAATGAATACGGCAAGCAATATCACTGAAATTCAGCGTTATTTAACACCTGATCTTTACCAGTCGATGTATAACGACATTATGACGAACCAAGATCAAGATGTTGCTGAATTTTCAAACTTAAATGCAATGGTTGCAGACAGCGCAACTGACAATGGTCAATTCATTGTCAGCGTACGTTTTACTGGTACAGTCAGTGAAGACTTAAACAGTGCACCTGTCCCATTCTCTGAAATTTGGCATTTTGTGAAACCTACGGGTTCGACACAAGATTGGTTAGTTGCAGGCATTCAACAAGAAAGTTAATTTCTTATTGAAAGTGAACAAACAAAAAAACCAGTGTTTCGACACTGGTTTTTTTGTTTTGAATAAAGATTAAGAACAATAATCTATTTGTTGATTTTCTATTAAAGACAATGCCGCTTTCCATGCAATTTGGATAATCGGTTCGGCAGCATCACTCTCAAACTGCTTCACTGTATATGCACAAACTTCCGCACTAGGATAGTGTAATGTAGAACTACTCATGGCTTTAATTTGCACCTGACAAGCTCGCTCTAAAAAGTAGATTTCATGGAATGCCCGAGCCACACTATCTCCTGTGGATAATAATCCATGATTACGCAAAATCATGCATCTATACTGCCCCATATCTGTAACTAAACGCTCACGCTCAGCCGTTGAAAATGCAATACCTTCGTACTCATGATAGGCAATATTGTTATAAAATTTGAGTGCATGTTGTGATAGTGGCAATAAACCCTGCTCCTGTGCTGAAACCGCAATTCCATCAGCAGTATGGGTATGAATGACACAGTGGATATTCTCGCGTGCATGATGTAAAGCTGAATGAATAACAAAACCAGCAACATTTACCATTTTACCTTGATCATATTCTTCAACAATTCTTCCTTCATGATCAATTTTAACCAAATCAGATGCTTTCATACGGTCAAAAGTCACACCATAACAATTTATTAAAAAATGTTCTGGTTCATTAGGTACACGTAAACTGATATGGGTATCAATTAAATCGGTCATTTTATAATAGGCAATCAGTCGATACAGGGCTGCCAATTCACAACGTGCATTCCACTCAGCCTCCTTAATATGACTTGGTCTAGTCTGTTCAAGTCTATCCATTTTTAAAATCCTTTTTGAATCATTGTTTTAATGCTTATTTTCGTATTACAACAATACGTCTTATCACTTATAGCATGCTTTTTTATATCACTTGTGATGCTCATGAAAATATCATTTTTTTAATCATAAAAAAAAGCCCTGAATTGTCAGAGCTTTTTATTTAAACATAATTCAAAATTAACGTTGCGGTAACGGAATGAACTGAGAGTTAGTTGGCTGAACCTCACGCTCACCCACTTTCACGGTTAGATCAAGTTGTTTACCATCACGAATGACCACAATTTTAATCTCAGAATTTGGTGCTTGAAGCGCAACATAATTAATTAGATGTGAAGTTGATGTAATGACTTCATCATTTACTTTAATTATATTATCACCCACTTTCAACCCTGCCATTGCTGCCGGCCCTGTTTTCAACACATCTGCAACGACTACACCTGCTTGACGCGGTTTCAACACATCATCTTGTTGCGGTGCCATTAGACTAATGCCTAACCATCCACGAACGACTCGACCATCTTTCAAAATCGAATTCATCACTTGTTGACAGATTTTTGCAGGAATCGCGAAACCAATGCCCAATGAACCACCGGATTGAGAAAAAATAGCCGTATTGACACCAATTAAATTACCAGCAACATCAATCAGCGCGCCACCTGAGTTACCAGGATTAATCGCAGCATCCGTTTGAATAAAATCTTCATAAGTATTAATACCTAAATCTGAACGACCTGTCGCAGAAATAATCCCTTGTGTCACCGTTTGCCCTACACCAAATGGGTTACCAATCGCTAAAACAACATCACCGACTTCATTACCACTGAGTTTAAAAGGTAAAACGGGTAATTTATCAAGCTCAATTTTAATTACAGCAATATCGGTATCGGGATCTGTACCAATCACTTTCGCAACTGCACGGCGACCATCTTGTAATGCAACAACAATTTGATCAGCCTGCGCAATCACATGATTATTTGTCAAAATATAACCATCTGGGCGCACAATCACGCCTGAACCCAAACTATTCTCACTATCACCCTGATTTTCTTCAGGTATTTGATTACCAAAAAACTCACGGAATGCAGGATCATTAAGTAAAGGATGTTTTTGTTTTACTTTTTGTGTCGTAAAAATATTGACCACAGCAGGTGCTGCTACTTTTACCGCAGCATTATAAGAAACCACCCCACCTGTACGGGTCGTATCGACCAACGGTTCAACTTTTTCCGCAGGCATTTTTACACCATCAGCTGAAATGGGTGCTTTTGGCTGATGGAACTTCTGCCAACCGATAAAGCTAGCAATCACAATCACAAGTAATACCCAAGGTAACCAAGTAAATGAACGGCGCACTGTATTATCCTCGAATTTTTTTTAATATATTGATGAATCTAACATTTTCATTATTGTAATCAAATTTTAGTCCAATACCTAAATTTCATTTTAAAGATTTGTTCAGCTTTAGTTACAATTCAAAATATGCTTTGATGTCTGTATATTTTTTTGTTCTATTTTAGGTTTGATATGACAACACTTCAGGACATTATTCAGTGGTGTGATCACACCCTCAAAGCAGCAGAATTCAAAGATTACGCACCAAACGGCTTACAAATTGAAGGTAAGACTGAAGTACGTAAAATTTTATGCGCGGTGACTGCATCCCAAGATGCGATTGATGCAGCAATTGCCCAAAATGCTGACCTGTTACTTGTACATCATGGCTTTTTTTGGAAAGGTGAAGCCTACCCTATTACAGGCATGCGTGGTAAACGGATTAAATCACTCATTCAAAATGATATTTCTTTGGTCGGCTACCATCTTCCTTTAGATAGTCACCCAACTTTAGGAAATAATGCTGCCATTGCAGATATTTTAGAGTTAGACAATATTGGACCTTTAGATCCTAGTGAGCGTCATCCTATTGGCAATATTGGCTATTTAAAAAATGCCATCTCACCTGAAGGCTTCAAAAACTTAGTCACTGAAAAATTAGGTTTTAATGCGATTCACTTACCTGCAGAAAAATCACTCATTCAAAAAGTTGGTTTCTGTACAGGTGGTGCACAAGATTTTATTGCTCAAGCAGCAAAAATGAACTGTGACGCCTATATTTCAGGTGAAGTTTCAGAGCGCACTTTCTATGAAGCCAAAGAATTAAATGTGCATTATTATGCCTGTGGGCACCATGCAACTGAACGCTATGGTGTGCAACGACTCGCCAAAGCTATTTCAGAACAGTTTAATATTGAGTATAGTTATTTCGAATTGAACAATCCGATTTAATATTTTGGGTTATTTTCATCGATCTGATTTTGGCATTTTTCTTTATTCGTATAAATTCAGACATTATTGTGTATTGTTATTTGTCGCAATGCACATTTATTCTTAGAATCTATTACAATAAAGCCACTTAATGTCAAAACCCAGCAAAAAGCAAGGAATTGAAAACATGACAACGATTACTTTACCAGCACTTCCATATGGTTACGAAGATCTTGCACCGCACATCAGCAAAGAAACTTTAGAATTTCACCATGACAAACACCACAACACTTATGTTGTAAACCTAAACAACCTGATCAAAGGCACTGACCTTGAAGGTAAAACTTTAGAAGAAATCATCGTTGCTGTTGCAGGCGATGCTTCTAAAGCAGGTGTGTTCAACAATGCTGCTCAAGTATGGAACCACACGTTCTATTGGAACTGTATGGCTAAAAATGGTGGCGGCGCAGCGACTGGTGCTTTAGCGACTAAAATTGATGAAGCTTTCGGTTCTTATGAAAAATTTGCTGAAGAATTTGCTGCCGCTGCAACAACTCAATTCGGTTCAGGTTGGGCTTGGTTAGTTGCTGATAAAGCAAATGGTGACCTTTCTATTCTTAAAACTGCAAATGCAGATACTCCACTTGCTCATGGCAAAGTTGCAGTATTAACAATTGACGTTTGGGAACATGCTTATTACATCGATTTCCGTAATGCACGTCCTGTTTACATCAAAACTTTCCTTGAAAGCCTTGTAAACTGGGATTATGCAAACGCTAAATATGCAGGTCTTGCTGCTGGTGTTGAAAAATAAGAATTAAAATTTTAATTCTTTAAAAAATCGTCCTTTTGGGCGATTTTTTTATATTGAATGATGCATCTGTACTCAATAAATAAAACCCAGTTTAAAATGGATTAAACAATAGAGTTGTTTTTCCTATTCCGTGAAAAACACCTATGTAAAAATTTATAATTTTTACAATCCATACTTCTTTATGACTGCAATATAAGATCAAAATATAAAAATTGTTGAAAAAACTTAAGCACTGACAATGCAAAATGTTGAAATATAATCAAATCATTCACCCAAATGAGTTTAAAAACTTCAAAAATAATCAATATATAAGCAAAAACTTCGAATCTGAACAATAAAAAAACACTTAACCTTTTTTTCTTGTCATTTTGCTTGACCACTTTCCATTTCATCCATAGAATGCGCATCAGATTCTCCAATAGCTCAGTCGGTAGAGCGACGGACTGTTAATCCGCAGGTCCCTGGTTCGAGCCCAGGTTGGAGAGCCATCTATTCTTCCATAGCTCAGTCGGTAGAGCGACGGACTGTTAATCCGCAGGTCCCTGGTTCGAACCCAGGTGGAAGAGCCAGATTCTAAAAAGCCCACTCATTATGAAGTGGGCTTTTTTATGCATATATTTTCTAAAATAGCTCTTCAATAATTCCAAATCACATAAAGATAATACTGTAGCCTCCTCTTAAAATAAAAGGCAATCCATTTACCTTTAATCATACAAGCATAATGTTCAATCAAACTTAATAATGCTTATTTTTAAAACATTTAAATAAAAAATATAGCTTTTTATGACTTTCTTCCTTGACCGATTCGCATTTGCCACATAGAATGCGCATCAGATTCTCCAATAGCTCAGTCGGTAGAGCGACGGACTGTTAATCCGCAGGTCCCTGGTTCGAGCCCAGGTTGGAGAGCCAAATTCTAAAAACCCACTCAATTGAGTGGGTTTTTCTTATTCAACTGATTTTTTCATTCTCATGCCTGACACATCACAGTTAGTCTTTTTTTTCATTGGTTGCTGTGCAACTTTGGCACTCTTGTTTATTCTTTTTGGACAGCGTTTTTTTCATTCTCAAGATTATTATGCTCGCAGAGTGATTACTCCATTTGAACAAAAAATGTTTCTCCGTTTAAATGAAGCTTTTCCACAACACCACATTCTTGCACAAGTCGCCTTTAGCGCACTGATCACCAGCCAACAATATAAACTACGAGCGAAATTCAATCGTAAAGTGACTGATTTTGTGATTTTAGATATGCAAATGCAGGTGATCGCAATTATTGAACTTGATGATCCTTCCCACATTGGCAAGGAGAAGGAAGATGCAAGTCGAGATAAGATGTTAACTCAGGCAGGTTACAAGGTTTCTCGTTATACCGAAATCCCAAGTATTCGAACATTAAAAAAAGATATTATTCACTAAAAATAAAAGCACTTAATGTGCCACTACAGTTGAAACATGTTCAGCCGTTTCTTGAGCTTCACGCTCTGCAATTCTCTGAGCTTGTTCCAATCGAATTTGATCATATTCACGTTTATTTTCTGCATCATTTTTTGCCGCAAAAAAAACAATTGCCAAAATTACGATCGGAATCATGACTGCTAAGGTTCCAAACAGAATAATACGGGATTTTTTTTGGGAATCATTTTGCATCATCACAGTCCTACAATTTCATGCACAACAAACTACTCGATTTATTGTAATGACACAATCCTTGACAAGGATTTTCCTAGTAAGACTATGTATGATCATCTCTTACAATTTAAAGTCGTCTAAACATAGAAATCGTAAATCGACATAGCCACCACGCTCTAAATTTTGTAGAATAAGCCCTCTCTTTCCTATGGTGCTGATCATGACCGCTTGGACTGCCCACGTTACTGTTGCAACCGTTGTCGAAAAAGACGGAAAATTCCTGTTTGTAGAAGAACATGGCGAAGGTGTAACGCATACTGTGTTCAATCAACCTGCAGGTCATGTCGAAGCAGGTGAATCTATTATTCAAGCGGCAATTCGTGAAACCATGGAAGAAACAGGTCATGCGGTCGATGTCGATGCCTTACTTGGCATTTATACTTATACCCCCCCTATGTTTCCTGACCGTACTTATTATAGATTTTGCTTTTTAGCGCATGTACTTGAATATTTCCCTGAAGCTGAACTTGATACAGGCATTGTCGGCCCAAAGTGGATGACACTCGATGAATTACTCGAAACCGCTCGCGCACGTAGCCCCTTAGTGATTAAAGCTGTACAAGATGCGCTTTCTGGGCAAAAATACCCACTTTCGCTCATCTATGAGCACCAAAACTCTCCTTTCATCTCAAATTTGGATGCCTAATCCTATGCAACAACGTGTCATCGTCGGTATGTCGGGTGGTGTAGATTCATCTGTTTCTGCTGCACTTTTACTTCAACAAGGATATCAAGTTGAAGGGCTTTTCATGAAAAACTGGGAAGAAGATGATGGTACGGAATATTGCACCGCTATGGATGACCTTGCCGATGCGCAAGCCGTCTGCGATAAAATTGGCATCAAACTACATACAGCAAACTTTGCAATGGAATATTGGGATCGTGTGTTTGAGCATTTTCTAGCAGAATATGCTGCGGGTCGAACGCCAAATCCTGACATTTTATGTAATAAAGAAATTAAATTTCGTGCTTTTTTAGATCACGCCGTAAACTTAGGTGCAGACTTTATTGCTACAGGTCATTACTGTCGTCGTAGCGCAACACAAACCAATTCTAAAGGTGATCAATATGCACCTTTACTACGTGGTGTAGATAATAACAAAGACCAAACTTACTTTTTACATGCTGTACATGGCCGTGAAATTAATAAGACATTATTCCCTGTTGGTGAAATTGAAAAGCCTCAAGTACGCAAGATTGCAGAAGAACTAGGTCTAGCAACTGCGAAGAAAAAAGACTCTACAGGTATTTGTTTTATTGGTGAACGCCGTTTTAATGACTTTTTAAAACAATACCTTCCGGCACAACCAGGTAAAATCGTACTTGATGATGGGAAAGTGGTTGGTGATCATCACGGCTTAATGTACTATACGCTCGGTCAGCGTGGCGGCATTGGTATTGGTGGACTAAAAGGTACTGAAGAAGGTGCTTGGTTTGTTCTACATAAAGATATTGAAAATAATCGCCTCGTGATTGGTCAAGGCCACGAACATCCGCTCATGCAAAGCACTATGCTGTGGTCGGAAACGATTGACTGGGTTGCAGGTGAACAAGCAATTCCTGAAACAGGTTTCCGCTGTACTGCAAAAACTCGTTATCGCCAAGCCGATCAAACCTGTACATTGTTTAAAGATAGCAATACATCCAATGGAGTACGTGTTGAGTTTGATGAACCGCAACGTGCTGTTACTCCAGGTCAAAGCGTTGTATTCTATACAGATGAAGTGTGTTTAGGTGGTGGTGTTATTCATCATACCAATGCACCAAAACCTGATTTTATTGACTAACATCATGATCATTAATGTGTAAAGGAATTAGGCATGGTTGAGTTGCCCTTTCAACAGCCTCAAACACTCAACCAACGTCAAAATAGAGCTTTGGCGTTGGCTGCCGTTTTTCAGGCAACACAGTTAACGCATATGACAGCCCTATCTGGTCGCCAAAACGTGGGGGACAGTAGTAACTTTTATTTTGAACAATTGATAAAAGCTAGCCTTAATATTCGTTCAAGTAAAACTGCATCATGCCAAACACTCAATTTTTTTACCCAATTGGCCGATATCTCACTTGGTCTAAAAACATTAGAAAGTAGTATTAGTCAGCCGTTCAATACCTCACCTAAATCAAAATTGCCTAAACTATCCGCTGCAAAACTACCCATGTCCTATGCCATGTCGCTTTTAGCATTGGAAAAGAAGGTCTATAGCAACCCTAAATATGTCGAAATTATTGAGCAGTCTCAGCAAAAAATACTGCGACAACTGTCTTTTTTCGACAATAATTATATGCACCCCAGTATTATTGCCAACTTAGCGCAAACCTATGTAGAAACAGCAGGACAAATTAATCCTCGCATTATGGTTCGCGGCAATGCTGAGGCATTTAAAGATTCATCCCATACCAACCGTATTCGTGCTTCGCTCTTTACAGGCTTACAGATGGCGCACTTGTGGCGACAGCTCGGTGGTAGTTCGTGGAATATGATTTTCAGTAAACGTAAGTTACTTCAAGATATTCAGGATCTCGCTCGTTTACAGTATCAGGTGGTTTAACTGATGTGTAACACGCTTTTTTGTTTTACGTTTAATTCCAGCCTTTAAGGAATCGTTATGAACGCTTTAACCGCACTTTCTCCATTAGATGGACGCTACGCTAGCAAATGTGATGCTCTTCGTCCTTTCCTCTCTGAGTTTGGCTTAATCCATGCTCGTGTGACCGTTGAAGTACGTTGGTTGCAAGCGCTTGCAAATCGTCCTGAAATCACTGAAGTTCCACCATTTTCTACTGTAACCAATACAGCTTTAGATGCGATTTTGACTGATTTCTCCGAAGCCGATGCCAATCGTATTAAAGACATTGAACGTACAACGAACCACGATGTAAAAGCGGTTGAATATTTCCTGAAAGAAAAAATTGCACACATTGATGAGCTTAAAAATGCAGGTGAATTCATTCACTTTGCGTGTACATCTGAAGATATCAACAATTTGTCTCATGCATTAATGCTCAAAAGCGGTCGTGAAGTCCTTGTTGAATCTATGCAACAAATCGTTGATGCGATTGCAACTCTTGCTGAAACACATGCAGAACAACCTATGTTATCACGTACACATGGTCAAACTGCAAGCCCAACAACTTTGGGTAAAGAAATGGCGAACGTGGCTTACCGCCTTGCACGTCAAATCAAACAATTCAAACAAGTTGAATTGTTAGGTAAAATTAATGGTGCTGTAGGTAACTATAACGCTCACTACTCTGCTTACCCTGAAATTAACTGGCCTGCACATTCGCAAGCTTTTGTTGAATCTTTAGGTTTAGATTTCAACCCGTACACCACACAAATTGAACCACACGATTACATCGCTGAAATGTTCGATGCATTACGCCGTTTCAATACAATCTTAATCGATTTTAACCGTGATGTTTGGGGTTATATCTCTCTAGGTTTCTTCAAACAACGTTTGAAAGATGGCGAAGTAGGCTCTTCAACGATGCCACACAAAGTAAACCCGATTGACTTTGAAAACTCTGAAGGAAACTTAGGTCTTGCCAATGCTGTCCTTGCTCATCTTGGCGAAAAATTGCCAATTTCTCGCTGGCAGCGTGATCTGACTGACTCAACTGTTCTTCGTAACATGGGTGTTGGTTTAGCACAAAGCTTAATCGCTTTTGAAGCATGCTTAAAAGGGATTGGTAAACTTGAGCTCAATGCAACACGCATTAATGAAGATTTAGACAATGCACAAGAAGTATTGGCTGAACCAATTCAAACCGTTATGCGTCGTTACAATGTTGAAAAACCATACGAAAAATTAAAGGCGTTGACTCGTGGTCAAGCAATGACGCGTGACATGATGGTTGATTTTGTCAATGGTAACGAACTTGAAGCTGTACCAGTAGCAGACCGTGCACGTTTAGCCGAAATGACACCTGCAACTTATACAGGTAATGCCGCTGAGCAAGCAAAACAAGTTAAAGATTTAATTTCAAAAATCTAAAAACTTACAAACATCATTCTTAAAAAACGAAGCTTCGGCTTCGTTTTTTATTCTATTCTGTTTAAACTAGCATGGACTAAACGTAAGAAAACAATAACATGCTCCATACAACAATCTATCACAGCTTCACTCAAAAACACTGGTTCACTTTAACTATACTTTTTATTGCAATCATACTTGCCAGCATCCATCCATTAGAATTTTCATCTTATCTATTGCATCAAGTCGGTACGGCTTTCATGTTGATTGTACTGATTCTCTGTCAAAAGAAAATTGGACTGAGTTTCTCTACATTCCTCCTTTATATATGCTTTTTACTTGTGCATGTTTTAGCGGCACATTATCTCTATTCTTATGTCCCCTATAATGATTGGATGATTCAATATCTACATTTTGACCTGAACAACGCCATGGGTTGGGATCGTAATATGTTCGATCGTTTAGTACATTTTTTTTATGGTCTATTGTTATATCCATTTTTTTATCGACTATTTCAAGTTTGGTTACCCAGTCTAAGTCCCAAAATATGGTTTATTCTGGTGATTCAATTTGTCATGGCAAGCAGTTTATTTTATGAATGGATTGAATGGTGGATTGCTATTGGCTTATCTCCCGAAGAAGCCGAAAACTACAACGGCCAACAAGGTGATATTTGGGATGCACACAAAGATATGTTCCTTGCAACGATTGGTGCCATATTTGCAGGACTATTTTTAAGTAAAAAGTGATCCATACCAAGCATGACAACGTAACGCAATTACATTAACATTGCACCCACTAAAATAATATTGAGAATCATTTACAATGTCATATTCACAACATCCTGAGCAACATTTTATCCATCGTACAGGATGGTTACGTGCCTCAGTCTTAGGGGCAAATGATGGCATTATTTCGGTAACAAGCCTTGTTATGGGAATGGCCGCCAGTGGTGCATCTACACACACATTACTAATTACCTGTATTGCAGGCTTAATTTCAGGTGCAACCTCTATGGCTGCGGGTGAGTATATTTCTGTCAAATCACAAGCTGACATTGAGGAAGCCGATTTAAAATTTGAAGCTCAAGAGTTAGATCGCAATCCGCATTTAGAACTTAAAGAACTGACACAAATTTATATTCATCGCGGACTCTCACCTGAATTAGCACATGAAGTCGCAGTTCAATTGACGGCTAAAGATGCACTTGCAGCCCATGCTCGAGATGAAATTGGTATTGTTGATGCCACATCTGCAAAACCAATTCAAGCGGCACTGTATTCTGCCCTATCGTTTTCAATGGGTGCATTATTTCCAACATTATCCATTTTATTTACGCCTGAGCAATATATTGAATCATCAGTAATCATTGTTGGTGTGATTTCTCTTGCCTTACTTGGTGCATTATCGAGTTATTATGCAGGAACATCGTTATGGAAAGGCAGTTTACGTGTCACGATGTCGGGTATTTTAGCCATGGCTTTTTCAAGTTGGATTGGATCGTTGTTCCAAGTTACACCGCTTTAATACACTACGCCTTTTATATAAAGACAGTAAAACCCAAAACTTTCTGATTATTTGATGCAAGAAATATAAGCTCACCAATAAGGTATATTTAGAATACATTTTTTAAATAAATAACCAACATAATTTGCATATTGCTAAAGGCTTGGGCAAAGTAATCCGATCAATAACAGGAGCAAGCGCATGTCTTTCGCCCAACAACTCGGCATTAAACACCCGATTTTACTCGCACCAATGGCAGGCGTTTCAACTCCGGATTTAGCCGCCGAAGTATCCAATCAAGGTGGACTTGGTTCACTCGGCTTAGGTGCAAATTCTGTTGAATCTGCACGTAAACAAATTTTAGACACGCAAGTCCTAACCGACCATCCCTTTCAAGTTAATTTTTTCTGTCATAAATCTGTTGAATCTAGTGCTGAATCACAGCAACTTTGGATTGATTACATTCGTCCTGTATTTGAAAAATACAATAGCCCTGCACCGACGGAATTAAAATGTATTTATCCAAGTTTTAAAGATAATGATGACTTTCTCAATTTAGTTTTAGAAACCAAACCCAAAGCTGTGAGTTTTCATTTTGGCATTCCACATCCACATCAAATTACCAAACTCAAAGAAGCAGGTATATTAACTTTAGTATCTGCAACCAATCTTGCTGAGGCTCGTGCCATTGAAAAGGCAGGCATCGATATCATTATTGCTCAAGGTATTGAAGCAGGAGGACATCGTGGTATTTTCAATCCTACTTTTGATGCAGCGATTACAACTGCAGATTTAGTTCGATTGATCACTCAAAATTGCACTCTGCCCGTAGTTGCAGCGGGTGGTATTATGAATGGACAACAAATCAAATACATGCTGAATTTGGGTGCAAGTGCTGTGCAACTTGGGACAGCATTCGTCCAATGTAAAACTTCAAGTGCCAACTCTACTTATCGTCAAGCCTTACTAAATCAACCGATTACTCAAGTAACTGCAAGTATTTCAGGTCGTCCTGCACGTGGCATTATCAACCATTGGCAGATGGAAATTGATTTACCTGAACGTCCTAAAACTGCACCTTATCCTTATGCTTATGATCTTGCTAAACAGTTGAATGCTTTGGCTATAAAAAATGGCGATGTTGGTTATGGCGCTTTTTGGGCAGGTAGTAATGTCGCTCAAATTCGTGAACTTGAAGCAAGAGATTTAATTAATCAATTGATTTTAGAAATGAATCAAATATAAAGCATATTTGATGTAGTTATGCCTGATTAGAATTGGCTTTGGCACTCTCTTGTTCTACAAGCATATAAACCAAATCCAATTCTGGACATTCATAACCCATTGCTGTCATAGCAGCTGTAACCTGTCCACGATGATGCGTACCATGATTGAAAACATGCAATAAAGTTGGCATAAATGGTAACGTTAACTGTTCACCATTTACTCGGGTATAGCTTAAATTTCCGTGTAAACGTTCATGATCGAGTGTTTCAATAAAGGGAAGCCACTGATAAGACTTTAATCGTAATTGCTCTAAACTCTTATTTCGGTCTGCTTCAATAATATTATTGAGTTTTAAGTTTAGTGATATTCCCTGTGCAAATCGCGAATACCATAAATAATGCTCACCGAGTAATAAGTGATTTAAAGTTCCAAATATACTTTTAAAATGAAGCCCTACATCTTTATAAAAATCATCATCAGATACACTTTCTAAATTTTGACATAGCCGCTGAGTCGCCCAAATATTGTATTGTGCCATGAGCAATAAACTGTCTAAATCCATCTATTTCCCCTAACAAATTCTCACACTAAACTGATTCAACCATACGACAAAGGCAACTTTAATTTCTCTATATTTCAACTTATTTAGTATCGAGTAAATTCACTTGCTCAACTTGAACATCGCTCATAATGTTTCCTTCCGAAAGTAAATGATTGAAATACGCTTCAACCACTTTAGCCTGATCAGCAGTATTTTCAACCTTATACATACTTTGACGAAATTCATTACTCGAACGTAAGCCTTTGGTGTACCAAGCAATATGTTTACGTGCAATACGGCAACCTGAATATTCACCATAAAACTGATATAGCTCAGATAAATGCCCTAAAAGTACATCTTTGACTTCTTGAATTTCAGGCGTTGCTAAATGCTCACCTGTTTGTAAATAATGGGCAATTTCACGAAAAATCCACGGACGACCTTGCGCAGCACGTCCAATCATGACTGCATCCGCACCGGTATAATCCAATACATACTTGGCTTTTTCAGGGCTATCAATATCACCATTGGCGATGACGGGAATCGATAGCATGCTTTTAACGTCTTTAATCAAGCTATAACGTGCTGTATTTAAATACATATCTTCACGTGTACGACCATGCAAAGCAAGTGCTGCAATGCCTGCTTCTTCAGCACGTTTTGCAACGCGCATGATATTTTCATTACCATTCAAATAACCCAAACGTGTCTTTAAGGTTACAGGGACATCAACCGCTGCAACAACTGTATCTAAAATACGCGCAACCAAATCTTCATCTTTGAGTAATGCCGAACCTGCAAGCTTGCTACAGACTTTTTTAGCAGGACAACCCATATTAATATCGACAATTTGTGCGCCATTCGCCACTTGATAACGTGCTGCTTCAGCTAATTCTTGAGGCTCAGAACCTGCAATCTGTGCAGAAATAGGCGCAAGTTCGCCATCAAAATTTGCACGATACAAACTTTTTTTACTCATTCGTAAAGTTTGATCTGATGTCATCATTTCACTGACCGCATGCCCTGCACCAAAGTACTTACAAAGTGTTCTAAAAGGGCGATCTGTCACACCCGCCATCGGAGCAACGATTAAATTATTTGACAGTTGATACGGACCGATATACATATATATTCATACATTTTTTGACGATCATAGTATACTGCAACCTTGTTTCTGACTCACCCTTTTCTGGATGCGTTTTCATCATTATGAAAAAATCTGTACATCGTAATTTATTCGTTCGTAGCAGTGCTTTGCTTGCACTGACAATCAGCATTGCTGGCTGTGGTAATGGTTCATGGTGGTCTAATGATGACGAGCCAAAACTAGAAAGTGATCAAATCAGAAAACTCATTCCCTCTCGGGTTAATGATCGCTCGTCTTGGGCAAAAGATATTTACGCAATTACTGAAGAGTTAAAAATTCCACGCAATAAAGAGAATATCTGTTCAATTATTGCTGTCGTCGATCAAGAGTCGAACTTTATTGCCAATCCTAATGTTCCCGGTCTAGGTGCAAAAGCGGTTAAAGAAGTCAGTAGTCGTTTACAAGAAAAATTTGAAGATAAATTAGGTACAACCATTGGTGCACCATTGGCAGGCTATTTTCAGGATGTCTTAAAAAATCAACCATCACCTGAAAATAATTATTTAAAGCAAATGAGCAAAGTCAAAAATGAAAAAGAGCTCGATGTATTATATCGAGAAATTTTTGCTTATATGTCAAAGCATTATCACGTAAGTGCATTAACAGGTGCTGCCAAATTGGTTGGGCAGGATTTTGCCGAAAAATTAAATCCAATTACGACTCTGGGTTCAATGCAAGTTCATATCAACTACGCCAAAGATAATAAGCGTAGCAGTATGAGTATCAATGAATTACGTGATGATCTATATACTCAATACGGCGGTTTATACTACGGGATTCATCGTTTAATGATGTATCCTGCAAATTATGACAAACCAATTTATCGTTTTGCAGACTATAACTCAGGTATGTATTCAAGTCGCAATGCAGCATTTCAAAAAATGATAGAAAAATCATCCGGTATCGATTTAGATCTTGATGGTGATTTGCTGTCCTATGATAAAAATGGCAATCCACGCGCCGCAACAACAACCACTGAAAAAGCCCTGCTCAATCTATTTGTACAAAATAATGTTTTAATTACGCCACGTCAGTTACGTAATGATTTAGAAAAAGAGAAAGAAAAAGGCTTTGAAAAAACACAGACTTATGCTGCTGTTTCTAAAATTTATACTGAAAAAACTCAAAAAGATCCTATTTATGCCATTATGCCTGAAGTCGTTATTTCAGGCCCTAAACTGAGCCGTGACTACAATACCAATTGGTATGCAAGCCGGGTCAATGGACGATATGACACATGCATGCAACGGGCAAAAAGAATATAAATCTCGCATTATTTGATTTTGATGGAACCCTGTGTAAAAAAGACAGTTTCACAGGATTCATTTTCTATGCTTTATCTAAAAGACATATTGTGAAGCAAGGTCTTAAAATACTACCTTGGATTCAAGCGTATTATTTAAATATTTATCCTGCCAACTCAATGCGTATAAAACTTTTTAATGCCATGTTTAAAGATGCTAAAGCTTCCGAAATACAAGATATTGCTGAGGAATATGCACATCAGTTGATGGGACAATTAGATGTCAAAATATATCAACAATTATTAGATCACCAAGAACAAGGGGATGATGTTGTTCTCGTTTCAGCCTCTATTGATATTTATTTAGAAATTATTTGTCATCTTTTAAATATAAATTTGATTTGCACAGGTACTAAAATCATTAATGGGAAATATTCAGGTGATTATTCCACACCCGATTGCAGTTGCGAACAAAAAAAAATACGCATTTTAGAACGCTATAATCTTGATCAATATCAAAAAATTTATGCCTATGGTAATAGTGAAGAAGATTTAGATATGCTTAGCCTTGCCGATTTTAAATATATGGTCGGAGAAGATCGAGTTTTACCCCAAATAGCGAAGGAAGAATTTAACTAACAATATTTATTTATGTCGATATTTTAAAAATATATAGTATAAAAAACCCCACCATAGCGAGGTTTCTATAACAGCTCATCAAGAATAATCAAAATGATTCATATAATTAAAAAATCAATAGATTGCCATATGATTACGATGAATCATTTCAAGTGAACGAGCTTCACCTAGCACTTGATGCACTTTATCTGATGATAAACCTTTCACAATTTCAGCTGAACGAGAACTAAAATTCACACGCCCAACTGCAATCCGATTACCTGCAATATCAACGCATTCCACTACATCACCACGTTCAAAATGCCCTTCTACAGCTTTTACACCCACAGGCAATAAACTACGGTGATTTTCTTTAATCGCTTTTACAGCTCCATCATCAATAACCAAACGCCCTGCTGTTTGCAAATGTGCTGCAAGCCATTGTTGATGTGCTGTGACGCGGTCATCATCGGTTATAAAGAACGTACCGAGCAATTCACCTGACATTAAACGTGAAAGTACATTGTCACTTTCACCACTTGCAATGAGCGTTGGACAACCTGACTTTGCCGCCAAACGTGCAGCACGAACTTTGGTCAACATGCCACCACGACCAAACTTACCACCGCCGCCCGCCATATCAAACAGTGTTTCATCCATCGCACGAACCGTTGAAAACAATTTCGCATTGGGATTTGAACGTGGATCTGAGTCAAACATACCCTGCTGATCGGTCAAAATAATTAACAAATCGGCATGGACTTGACCTGCAACCATCGCAGCTAAAGTATCGTTATCTCCAAAGCGAATTTCATCTGTGGAAACAGTGTCATTTTCATTAATAACAGGAATCACACGCCAATCAATTAAATTTTGTAATGCATCACACGAATTTAAGTAACGGCGACGATCTGCTAGATCATCGTGAGTCAATAAAACCTGAGCCGTTTGAATAGCATGTTGCTCTAACACACTTGACCACGTATGAATCAAGCCCATTTGCCCAATAGCCGCACAAGCCTGAAGACTTGGTAGATCGGTGGGTCGGTTGTCAAGCTTCATACGAACCATACCTTCAGCAACCGCACCTGAAGACACCAAAATAATTTCATGTCCTACACGATGTAAATCGGCAATTTGTTTTGCCCAATGCGAAATTGCATTGAGATCCAAACCCTTGCCATTTGCTGTAAGTAATGCAGATCCGATTTTCACAACAATGCGTTTTAACGCACCAAGCTGACGTTGCCCATCCACCACTTCTACCATTTTGCCCTCAGTTATCCTTTTCCAAAGCCTTCACCTTTAAGAGTATTGACCTGAAAATTAACGTACGTAAAACACTTCCATATCGCCGTCATCACCATCATCGTCTTCATCTTCGTCGTCTTCTCCTAAAATACCTTCTAGGCGTTGTTGACGGCGCATCAAACGATATGCTTCTTTCGCTGCAAGTGTTTGTTCACGTGTTTCAGCTTCAAGCTGATCACGGAATGCTTTCACTTTTGCTGCATATTCAGGATCTTCAGCTTCTAACTCATGTTGTTCTTCAATCTGATCCATCAAGTAATACACAACATCTTTTGTTCCTTCAAAGGTTAAGCCTGAAGTTTTAAAAACAGGTCCTTCCCATTTGAGTTCATCCAAAATGTGCTGACACCATTCGTCACGTGTATCATCTGCGAGTTGATCGACTTTATTCAAAACTAAAACAATCGGCAACTGTGCCAAAGTTGGAGAGAATTTTTCCAATTCTGCCATAATTGCTTTTGCGTTATATGCTGGATCAGAGCCATCAATTGGCTGAACATCGACAATATGCAAAAGAATACGTGTACGTGCCAAATGTTTTAAGAAGCGAATACCTAAGCCTGCACCATCCGATGCACCCTCGATAAGCCCTGGAATATCTGCCATCACAAATGAACGATGACTATCAGCATCGACCACACCTAAGTTTGGCACCATCGTCGTAAATGGATAATCTGCAACTTTCGGTTTTGCTGCCGATACCGCACGAATAAATGTTGATTTACCCGCATTTGGCATACCTAATAGACCAACATCTGCAAGTACTTTCAATTCAAGACGAATTTCACGGAATTCGCCTTTGATACCATGTGTACATTTACGTGGTGAACGGTTAGTTGATGATTTGAAATGGGTATTTCCCAAACCACCATCACCACCTGCTGCAACCATTACACTCTGACCACTTTCCACCAAATCGCCGATAATATCGCCCGATTCTGTATCTACAATTGTTGTCCCCACTGGAACAAGTAACACTGTGTTGTCACCACCACGACCAGCACAGTTTGCACCGCGACCATTTTTAGCACGTTCTGCGCGGAATTTACGGGTATAACGAAAATCGACTAGGGTGCTCGTGTTCTCATCTGCTTGAACATAAACGCTACCACCACGGCCACCATCGCCACCATCAGGTCCACCGAATGGTACAAATTTTTCACGGCGAAAACTAGCTACGCCATTGCCACCGTCGCCAGCCTCTACGGTAATGACTGCTTCATCAACAAAGCGCATGTTGCCAATCCTCTAAAATCTTTAAAACCGCATATTCTGCCATATTTTGAAAAATTTCTCGATAAGTATTATTCAACACAACATGAATTTCGCTTAACTTTTTGAATAAATACCTAAGATCGCCCTTCAATTTGTTAAATTAGATATAATTTGATTATTTTCCAAACTACAATTAAACTCATGGGCAAATAAAGTAGCAAATTTTAAAATCGAATTTTTTGATTTTTTCTCATATACTTTTTGAATTTTTCAAAAGCAATATAATCGTTTATTTAGGAAATATATTCTATTGTCTATTGTCCAAATTAGTGCTGCGCTCGGACCTGCAGAATGTGAACTCGCTGTAAAGCTCACCCTACAAGAAATATTAAAAGACGCTAAAAAACATCAAATATCCTTCGATATTTTAGAAGAAAACAGTACTAAATATGGATATTCTTCTGTTCTTTTTAAACTTGAAGGCACATCTCCCGAAAAATCTACGCTTTGGCTCAATACTTGGCTTGGTACGATTCAATGGACATTTCAAAGTAAAATTCGACCTAATCATAAACGTAAAAATTGGTTCGTTGGCATAACTGAATTTGTGCAACCTAAACAACTTCCTCAAGATGATGCTATTGTTTTTCAGGCTTGTCGAGCATCAGGTGCTGGTGGTCAACATGTCAATACGACAGATTCTGCTATACATGCAATTCATGTTGCAACAGGTATCAGCGTAAAAGTCATGTCTGAGCGTAGCCAACATGCCAATAAAAAAATAGCTAAAGAACTCTTGGCCATGAAAATACAACAACAATTAGATGCGCAACATGAATCACAAAAAAATAAGCAGCATCAACAACATGCACTTATAGAAAGAGGTAGTGCAATTCGTCAATTTAAGTATTAGCTATATTCACATTAAAATATAACGGTAGATGATCACCGAGTGGCAAGCACTTATCATATCTACCTATATGAAAATTAACAATTTTGAATAATTAAAAACAAATATTTAATCTTAAAATAACAATATCGCTTCAATTAAATTTTTCTGTAGCTTTCTCATTTCAATGCATTTTTATTTTCTAAAATTTCAGGCAGACTTCTTTCAACCCAAGTTATTAAATAATTTAATTTTTCCGCAGCTTGTGCACCTAAAATTGTCAATTGGTACTCAACTTTTGGCGGAACAACAGGATAAACAGTTCTCAAAATAAAACCATCTTTTTCTAAAAACTTAAGTGTTTGTGCAAGCATTTTCTCACTAATACCTTCGATACGTTGCCTGAGCTCACTAAAGCGATGCACCCCATCACTTAAGCAACGCAAAACTAACACCGACCATTTATGGGTCAAATGCTCTAAAATTTCACGAGAAGGACATTCTGTCGATAAAACTTGACCCAACACTGTACTTGAAGCATATGTACTCATCAAATATCTCCTAAAGGTAATAAACTTACTTTTCGGTACGTACTTACAATTTGTAAGTTATCAGATTAATATTTCTTCATCAAGTTTATTTTATGCACACAAAGTACAGAGGTCGAAATAATGAAAATTGCAATTACAGGTGCAACAGGACAGCTAGGTGAACTCATCATTCAAGCTTTGTTAACTCATATACCTGCCGACAATATTGTCGCTTTGGTACGCAATAAAACCAAAGCTCTTAAGCTTAAACAACAAAATATTGAATTACGCCATTTTGATTATGATTCACCTGAAACTTTAGCTCCTGCACTTATAGGAATTGATAAATTATTACTGATTTCTGCCAATGAAATTGGTCGACGTACAGCACAGCATCAAGCAGTGATTGAAGCCGCAAAAAATGCAAAAGTACCTTATATTGCCTACACAAGTTTACTTCGAGCGAATACTTCACCTTTAGGCTTAGCACAAGAACATCGTGAAACTGAAGCGCTCATTCAAGCAAGTGGTTTGACCTATACATTTTTGCGTAATAATTGGTATAGCGAAAACTATATTGCAGGTGTAGTTCAAAATGCAGCATCAGGGCAATTATTCAGTGCTGCGAAAGATGGAAAAATTAGCTCTGCATCTCGTACTGATTATGCTGAAGCTGCTGCAATTGTTTTAGCATCCACAAATCATGACAATAAAACCTATGAACTTGCAGGTTCCGAAAATTTCACTAAACTTGATTTAGCTAAATTTATTGAAAAGGCTTCAGGAAAAAAAGTATCACGTATTGAACTGAGTGCTTCAGATTTAACTCATGGACTTCAACAGGCAGGCTTACCTGAAACACTTATTTCAGTCATTGTTGATGCTGACATACAGACAGTTGAAGGTGCAATGTATAGTGAAAGTAAAGACCTTGAACAATTAATTGGTCGCAAAACTATATCGATACAATCCCAAATAGAGGCATTATTTACAGCCGATTAAAACCATAATTTGCATTAATTTTAAATCTTTATTTTTGTATTTAATGATGTCGTAAATCTAAAATTTATAATAAAAAAGAGCTTCAATAGAAGCTCTTTTTTATACATCTTACAAATTATGCATTGGTTTCAGCAGGAACTTTAGGATAGCTTACGCCGCCCATTTGTTCAGCAATACGCAATACTTGACAGCTATAACCTACTTCATTGTCATACCAAACATACGCAGTTAAACGGTTACCCGTAGCTATTGTTGCTTGAGCATCAAATACGCCTGCTGTACGTGAACCAATAAAGTCAGAAGATACAACTTCAGTTGAATTTGTATAACCAATTTGACCTTGAAGGCTAGAGCTAATTGAGATTTGGCGAATATATTCATTCACTTCTTCACGATCAACTTCTTTATCTAACGTTAAGTTCAAAATCGCCAAAGAAACGTTCGGTGTAGGTACACGTACAGAGTTACCTGTCAATTTACCTTGAAGCGCTGGAAGTGCTTTCGCAACTGCTTTTGCTGCACCTGTTTCTGTAATCACCATGTTCAATGTTGCCGCACGGCCACGACGATCCGCTTTATGATAGTTATCAATCAAGTTTTGGTCATTTGTAAATGAGTGTACAGTTTCAACGTGACCATTTAACACTGTATATTTATCATGTAAAACTTTTAGTGTTGGTGTGATCGCATTTGTTGTACAGCTTGCAGCAGAGATGATTTTATCTTCATCAAGAATGTCAGTTTGGTTCACACCAAATACAACGTTCTTCATATCACCTTTACCAGGTGCAGTTAAAATCACACGAGCAGCACCAGGGCAAGCCAAATGCTGAGCAAGACCTTCGGCATCACGCCATTTACCTGTATTATCAATTACAAGTGCATTTTCAAGACCATAAGCTGTGTAATCTACTTCAGCAGGACTAGATGCATAAATCACTTTAATGAAGTTACCATTGGCAATGATTGCTTCATTTGCTTCATCAACAGAAATTGTGCCTGCAAAAGGACCATGAATTGAATCACGGCGTAACAATGAAGCACGTTTCTCTAAATCACCATCTGATGATTTACGTACAACAATTGCTTTCAAGTTTAAACCACGACCAAGACCCGACTGACCAATGATTAAACGTGCAAGAATACGACCAATACGACCAAAACCATAAAGAACAACATCTTTAGGTTCAACTTGTGCAGGACGACCCTCTAAAGATTGAACAGCTTGAGCAATAAATGCATCTATGTCGCCGCCTTTTTCTTTAAATTCAACAGCAAGTTTACCTAAATCAACTTCAGCAGAACCAATTGTTTCTAATTTTGCTAAAGCTTCCAAAATAGGAAAAGTATGGATAACAGAAAGCTCAACATCCATCATACGTGTACGACGGTGGGCTTTAAGAATTTGAATTACTGAACGGTTTACTAAAGAACGACCGTAAACAGAAGTCACAATATTTTTTTCACGGTACAATTGACCGATTAATGCGATCATACGCTCCGCGATTTCTTCACGGTTTTTCCAACGACCTTGATGCTCAGTATGTAGGGCGATGATAGTGTCTTTGCTCACAGATGCGTCCTCTATTTATGTAGATCTAAACTTAATTTCAAAACCCCACAATTGTACTAGAATTCAACTAAAGTTGATATCTAAACGGTTCATCTTTTTTATTCACCAATAAAATATTTGCCATTCAATTAAAGCTTAATATATGATTTAAAATATTATTAAAAAAATAGCCCAAATTTTCCGTCATATAAAAACAATCGTTGTTTTAACAGAAAATGAGCAATCATCATTTTTAAAAAACTCTCAAAACGAACACTTTACTTTTGTTAGTAAAAACCATAGGTTATTGTAAATTGTTATGACAGTATAAAAATCTTTCTTATCACAAAAATAACTCGAATATTAAGTTTTCAAGTAATGCTTTCACAAAAATCATTTACTTTGTTACCGAAGAAAATCTAACGTCATAACGCATAATTGATGCATTAAATGCTTCAAAATCAAAATCACCCAAGTTTTCAGGTATTTTCATCAACACAGGTAAACGAGTAAGTCCATTATCCCCATTTGGAAAAGCATAATGACGTTCAAACTCATTCATTGAAGTTAAGCTTTCAAACTCAATGAATACGCTATATCTAAGTAAACTTTTTGGTACAGCAATAATATCAAGATAGGCTTGTTTTTTCATACGCATAGCTGCCGCTTCAGCCTGAATTAAATCTTTTTCAACTTTTTCACCTTTAATAATACGTTTTAAAAACGAACCCTTGGTCATGGTTTGTTCTTCTAATAAATGTCCCATATAGGTTTTTAAATCAAAGAAATCCTGCATATGAAATTCAAGTAAATCTTGGATTTTACGCACAGGTTGCTGTGAGCGCTCATTCATTTTTGCCCATTCGGTACCATACATGGGAATAAAAATTTCATCTTTACGTTTTTCAAGTAATTTCAAATATGCCATAATTCGATATTCAAGCAACTGAATATCGGTGTTAAAAAACAAAGATGGCTGTTCTTTAAAATCACGATAATGTCCCAAAATTTCAGACAAAATCCGATGTACACTCATAAATAAATATTCAAACTCTTCAATATGCGATAAATCACTTTTCACAGCATTCCGAAGAGGTAAAAATATATAACTCATGATCATATTTTCAATATTTTTCAGGTAATCATTCACGATTCCTTCGCTATTTTTAGTATTCAAACCCAATGGCTCCATTAAGTATGGAACCAATTTTTTATCTACAAAATGTTCAAAATCAGCGACAATTTCAAGCACGTCTTTATGTACTTGATGCTGAATGGTAATCATCTTTTGTAAATAATTTGATACTTCTTCTGCATAAGTTCCCTCTTTAATTCGGCTCAGTTCAACAACTACACTATTTAAGTAAATCTGCTGATGCCCCTCATACTCCATTTGCTCTTCAATTAGAAAACGGCGTATCGAATACGGATTATGGCCAAAATGCTGAATTGGTGCGATTAAAAAAATAAATTCTGATGTTTGCACAATATCAAATTTACGAAAATCTTGTTCTTTTAAAAGGAAATATTTAAAAAATGGATGTTGCATCATTTGAGAATATTTTGGCAACAAAGGTTTAAACCAATAGCCTAACAATTGTTGTTTAATATAGACCTCAATAATAAAACACTTAATTTGTTCAGCCGTTAACTGACGAATACCTTTGGGTGGAACAAGTTTCAACTTACGAATAATATTGGCAACATCTTGTAAAAAAACACGGCGAATCAATAATTTTTCGCGTTGTAAAGTAAGGTCATCATTTACAGGAATCAAATCAATTTGTTGTAATGCATTTTCTAAATAATCGGCAATCTGCAAACTGTCTGTAGTTTTTTTCAACCATTCAGTCGAGTTCGTAAGTTTTGCAGCAATTGAATGCATACGTTCATTTGAAAAACTGTGTTTTAAAATATGCAATGAGTTACTGATCTTATACTCAAAACTATTTGTAACACGATTCCACTGAATTTCTTTAGGTTTTAAAATTTGACGATCAATTTCTTCTCGAACATCAATTTCTTCATGTTCTAAAATTTCAGACACGATTTCTTTCCAATTCAAATCAGTGCTTGGCTCTAATTGCAATAATGTTGCTCGGATTTGATAAGGAATCATGACTGTGTTCATTTTAGCACCATCTTATTGCTTCTAATTTAGCAAACACTATTTCATTTTATTGTGACCAATTTAACATTTTTATAAATTATCATTCAACAATTATCTTTTAAGGAAGTATAAATCAACCATTTAATGCCATAAATGGCTGTTTTTTGTCACTCAATTCGCTCATTATACTTTTCAACATTCCTTTTTAAATTCTGAGTTTTACGTTGCTGTATATACATATGACGAATACCTTCGATCACAAGTACAATCACTGCCATCCAAATTGGGATATATGTCAGCCATTCATCAGGCCCAATACTTTCCCCTAAAACCAACGATGCACCTGCAAGTAATACTGGTTCTAAGTAACTCAGCAAGCCAAATAAAACCATAGGTAAATAACGACTTGCGAGAATATAGCTACCCAAACCAATAGCACTGAGTAAGCCTAACCCTGCAATGACCAATAATAAAATTGGAGCCCCTATTACTTGTGTTATGGACTCACCACTTGCTTGAATAAAGTAAATTGCCACAGGAATGCAAAGCAATATATCCCACCAAAAGCCGCCCAAGTTATCGGTCTGGATTTTTTTACGAATCATGAAATACAAACAATATCCTACGGCAACTGAAACCGTTTCCCACGCAATACTACCTAGACGCCAAAATTCATGCCCAACACCAAAAATAGCAAGCGCCACTGCTATTTTTTGTAAAATGGATAATTTTTCTTTATAGACAAAACGTCCCGTCAAAACCAATGCTAAAGGTAAAAGGAAATAGCCCAAAGAGACCTGTAATCCACGACCATTCATCGGCCCCCACAAAAACAACCACAATTGGAAACAGGTGAGAAAAGAGGTAAGTAAGAAAACAAAAATGAGAAACGGATTTTTTAGTAATCGCTGCCCAATAGATCTTACATGTGCAAAATCACCACTAAACAACATAAACAAAGTCAAAAATGGTAAAGTCGAAACAATACGCCAACCAAAGGTTTGCTGACCATCAAAATCACCCAATAAACGGGTGTAAAAATATAAAATACCAAATGTGATTGAAGCCAATACAGATAATGCGATTCCTTTATACATTTCTGCACACCATCACAAAAAAAAGAATGGTTATTTCCACATTAATTAAGTTAAAAGTCAACCTTTCACAATACAACGTTATTACAACATCAATACCGCTATGGATGACTCTGCTTTGTATAAATTACATCATCAAGTTGATAGCCCAAAGAACTCGCATATTTTAAATATTCACCGATTAAATGCGGATTCGGTTTTGGATCTCTAGACAACACCCATAAATATTTGCGATGTGGTTCACCAACCAAAGCCATTTGATAGCTTTTGTCTATTTTTAAAATCCAATAATCCCCTCGCCCTACAGGTAACCATCGAATAGCTTCAGGAATAAAACTCACTCTAAGTTTACTGTTATAAGGCTGATTAATGACAAAAGCCTCACCTATAGAGCGCTTTTCTTGGGCTTCACCATCTTCACAACGATTGTCGACCACGATATTACCATTTTCATTTAAGGTATAACGTGCGGTGACATTTCCTACACAATCTCTTTGAAAATAGAGCGGTTTTCTTGCAACTTCATACCAAAGCCCTAAATATTTATCAAGTTCAACATGTGAAACTACAGGTAGTTTTTTGTCCTCTGCATATGTCACATGACTAAATAAGAACAACAGACCAAATAGAGAAATGACAAATCCCCATCGGCTCTGTTGATTTTGGTCATTCACTTTTCTTATCAACATTCGTTACCAAGACCGAAAAATTGGTTTTATTTCAATTTAAGATAACGATATTCACATCGAATAAGTGTAGATAAATGTATCTATTCAAATAATCTTGATTATTGAATCAACATTGCCTTCATGCGTAAAATTTCATCACGTAAACGTGCTGCTTGTTCAAACTGAAGTTCTTTCGATGCTTTGAGCATTTCTTTTTCAAGTTTGCTCATGTGTTTTGCCAACAGTTTTGGATCAGACAACAAATGCTGCTCATCTGCTGTCACACTTCGATTTTTTTGCAGCGCAGACTCATCAAGTTGCTCATCTTCAAACACCTCACCTGTATCAATTGACTTGGTCACTTGACGTACTGTACTACGTGGTGTAATACCATGCTCAGCATTAAATTCCATTTGTTTTTGTCGACGACGTTCTGTTTCATCAATGGCTTTTTGCATAGAGTCAGTAATACGATCAGCATATAGAATTGCTTTACCTTTCACATTACGTGCTGCTCGACCAATGGTCTGAATCAGTGAGCGTTCTGAGCGTAAAAATCCTTCTTTATCGGCATCTAAAATAGCCACAAGCGATACTTCAGGCATATCTAAGCCTTCACGTAAAAGGTTAATCCCCACAAGTACATCATAAATACCTGTACGTAAATCATGAATAATTTTTACTCGTTCAACGGTATCAATATCGGAATGTAAATAGGCAACTTTCACGCCATATTCTTTTAAATATGAGGTTAAATCTTCCGCCATACGCTTGGTCAATGTGGTGACAAGGACACGTTCATCTAATTCTTTACGAATATTGATTTCGGATAGAACATCGTCAACTTGGGTTAAAACAGGACGTACTTCTAAAATCGGATCGAGCAAACCTGTTGGACGTACCACCTGCTCTGCGACTTGTTCTGACTTTTCCAATTCGTATTTGGCAGGTGTTGCGCTGACATAGACGGTGGTTGGAATAATGCGTTCCCATTCTTCAAACTGCATGGGACGATTGTCGAGCGCACTTGGCAGACGGAAGCCATAATTTACGAGGTTCTCTTTACGTGAACGGTCACCTTTATACATTGCGCCAATTTGCGGAACAGTCACATGCGATTCATCAATAATTAGCAAAGCGTCATCAGGTAAATAGTCAAATAATGTCGGTGGTGCTTCACCCGCAGGACGTCCTGATAAATGGCGGGAATAGTTTTCAATACCATTGGTATAACCCAACTGTTGCATCATTTCTAAATCATAACGTGTGCGTTGTTCAATACGTTGTGCTTCAAGCAATTTATCATGTGCTTTAAAAAAGCCTAGACGCTCTTTAAGCTCCTCACGAATCGTACCAATCGCACGTTCTAAATTATCTTTAGGTGTTACATAGTGGCTTTTTGGATAAATCGTCACGCGTGGTGCTTTGCGAACCATCTTCCCTGTCAATGGATCGAACCATCGAATGGAATCCACTTCATCATCAAACAATTCAATACGAATAGCATGTTGATCCGATTCCGCAGGGAAAATATCAATAATTTCCCCACGAATTCGATATGTACCGCGTAAAAACTCAAGTTCATTACGGGCATATTGCATTTCAACCAAACGACGAATAATGTCATCACGACTAATACGATCGCCCTGTACAATGTGCAACAGCATATTCATATAGGCATTCGGGTCGCCTAAACCATAAATTGCTGAAACCGATGCGACAATAATGGCATCACGGCGTTCAAGTAAAGTCCGAGTCGCTGATAGACGCATCTGATCAATATGGTCATTAATCGCTGAATCTTTTTCGATGAACGTATCGGAAGATGGCACATAGGCTTCGGGTTGATAGTAATCATAATAACTAACGAAGTATTCAACCGCATTATTCGGGAAAAATGCTTTAAATTCGCCATAAAGCTGTGCAGCAAGGGTTTTATTATGTGCCATAACAATGGTTGGGCGTTGTAATTGTGAAATCACATTCGCCATAGTGTAGGTTTTACCCGACCCTGTCACCCCAAGCAAAAGTTGATCATGAAAACCTTTATTGACGCCGTCAACAAGTTTTGCAATCGCCTGTGGCTGATCACCCGCAGGTTCATAATTGGTCACAAGTTCAAATGGCTGATGGTCATTCACAATTAATTCCCCGATGGCATAAAAATATAGAGCGCATTTTAGTGAATCCATAAAATACAGCTTAATCACATTATTGGGGTCTATGATCAATAATCAAGTATTTTCCACTTGACCCTGCCCGATTTCAACTGCAACATGAAAGCTAGATCAATCTACTATGTGAGCTGCCATGACATATCACTATCATGATGAAACCATTATAAAAAATTTACCTGATGATACCATTTTTGTTTTTGGTAGTAACATGGCTGGAACACATCAAGGTGGTGCAGCAAAAACCGCACTTTTACATTTTGGTGCAACTAAAGGTGTAGGACGAGGTTGGGCGGGGCAAAGCTTTGCCATTCCAACGATGAATGAACATTTACAGCAAATGCCACTCTCTCAAATTCAGCACTATATTGAAGATTTTAAAATCTACACCAAAAATCATCCAAAAATGAAATATTTCATTACTGCCGTAGGCTGTGGTGTTGCAGGCTATAAAGTTGAAGAAATTGCACCCATGTTCAAAGGTATTTCACGCAATGTCATTTTCCCTGTATCTTTTCGACCATTTGTTGAAAAAACCCTGCCCAAACTAACACAAAAATTAGTGCATACTTTTATTCAAGACAGTGTAATTTTTAGTGATAATCCAAGTGAAACCATTCAAACATTAAATCTAACAGAGGCTGAAAAAAGTTTAGCGACCATTGTCATCAACACCCCGATGTATCCTGAAGATAGTAATGGACGTGATCGTACTTTTGAAATTAGTGATATTTTACAAGCACTCAATGGCAAAATTTTTGAATTCCAAAGTAATTCTGAAGGTCCAATGATTTTTGGTGGTGTCATCCTTGCACTGATGGAACTTTACCAATTCAATGAGCGTGATTTCATAGAACTTTGGAATGGTGAAAAAACCATTGCTCCCCCTAAACCTGAGCATCATGCAAAGAGATAAATTATAGTATGTTTTGTATACACCATAATGACTAAATAAAATCATTTAGTTGCTAGATATATGTATTAGATTTCAGATGCACAAAATAATTTTTTAAATACACAACTTTTCAATATGAACGTTATAGGCATATGGCAAAGTTAGATTTATCTATCTTTGCTCTTTCTCCTATTCGCTTGTAGTTACAAGACTTTAGTAGCGTAAGACAAATTTTTGATGAGTGGACTGTGCAAGGAGTTACCGATATTAAGCAATATCTGCTGGAAGATCCGAATCGTTTTCGCCCTCGTCTTGCGACTATTGAAACTGTACATATCAATCAAAGTACACCCGATGAATCACTAAAACGTGCCAATCAAAAAATGTATAAAAAGAAAACTAAATATTATCAGGAAAAATTAAATCAGGCGAAATTCAATTAATATATTGAAGGGCTTTAAAATCCAACCTAATAAACATATTAAAACCGAGTAGCACCACAACAAACGATTAAAGGTAAAAAATAAAGAATTACTAACCAAAAACAAACAATAAATTCATATTTTGCAAACCACATCACCTATTTAAAATTTAACTATTTTTTAATCACAATATTAATGTTATATTTTTAATAATTAAAACCAATAATATGCTTGGATAGCGCAATGGAAATATTTGAATCATCAATTTTTGATTTATCGCCTATACCAATGTGGCTAGAAGACTACAGTGAAGTAAAACAACAGTTTGACATTTGGAAACAGCAAGGTGTTAATAATTTAGCTGGATTTCTTAAAGAAGATCAAAGCCGTGTTACGTTATGTTCGCGAAAAATTAAAATTTTACAGGTCAATCGTAAAACATTAGAGCTATTTGAAGCGCAAAATTTAAATCATATTTGCGATAATATACATACCATTTTCAAACAAGAAATGTTTGAGTCACATATTTATGAGTTAGTTGCATTATGGAATGGTGAAAAAGAGTTTTCGAGTACTACCATCAATTATACATTGAGTGGAAAACGTCTTGATATTAAATTGCGTGGTGTTATTTTACCAGGAGCTGAGCAAAATTTATCTCGTATTTTACTCACTACTGAAGATATTACCGATTATAAAAATGCTTCACGAATGGAAGAAAAAAATCGTATTTTAGCCGAATCACGATTTAATTATTCACCTTGCTCACTTTGGGTCGAAGATTTTAGTCGCGTTAAAATCCGTATGGATCAACTGCGCCAGATTGGTATTGAGGATTTTCGAACTTTCCTTGATGTGCATACCGATTTTATTCAACAATGCATAGAAGATATTATTTTAATCGATGTTAACCAAGCCACACTCGATTTATTTAAAGCACCCGATAAAGAAACTTTATTTAAAAATTTACACAAAATACTCACTAAAGAGATGCACCAAACTTTCCGTGAACAACTGATTGAACTATGGAATGGTAATATCCATCATCAACGTGAAGCAGTGAACTATGCTTTAGATGGATCGATACGCAATGTACTTTTACAATTTACGGTTTTTCCGGGTTATGAACATGATTGGGGCTTAGTCCAACTCGCCTTGACTGATATTACTGCACGTAAAAAAGCTGAAAGTTACCTCGAATATTTAGGCAAACACGATGTGCTCACCAAATTATTTAACCGTTCATTTCATACCGATGAAATCAATCGCCTGCAACGCAGCTTACTGCGCCCTGTTTCTGCAATTTTTATTGACATGAATGGTTTAAAATCAACCAATGATAATCTTGGACATGACGTTGGCGATGATATGTTACGCCGTATGGGCAATATACTCTCACGCAGTATTCAGCACACGACTTACACTGCTTCACGTATAGGTGGAGATGAATTTGTCATACTGATGTCAGGTGCAGAAGAAAAGACGACCGATGCGATTGTGATGTCAATTGAAGAATTATTAAACATTGATAATCAATACTACTCAAGCCATCAAATTAGTATTTCTTTGGGACAAGCAACAACTCTTCTACATGAAAGCATAGAATGTATGCTTAAGCGTGCAGATACTCATATGTATGAAAATAAAAAGAAATATTATGATTATATAGCGCTGAAAGAAGCTTAGAATTGCATGATCACTGTAAATACAATTTTAGATGTTGCTTTACTATTCCAATTGGTCTTATTAGAAATCCGCTTTGGTAAACTGTTCCATATCATTCATAAGGTGGGAGATCAAATTACCACTAAAGATGCTACTAAAAGGCAGTAGATATAAAGTTGAATCGTTTCAATTTGGCAATGATGACTGCTTTTATCTTAAAAATTTAGACTATCAACAACATTATATTTAAATTTATAAATTTTTCAGATAAAAAAACAGGCGCACATGCACCTGTTTTTTATTACAACTCAAACCATAAACTTAACGTTTACCCATAGAGCGACGTGTACCACGAGGTGGCATCCAAGTGCGATCTGCATAAGGTTGTGGTTTCGGACGCATATCTTCAACCTCTTCATCTGCAGCTTTCGCATCATTCGCCTGTTTTACAGGAAAGGGTAATTTTACAATGGCTTTTTTCTTGGGAGTACTTGGGGAGCTCATATGATTCACTCAATTCAATCTGCGTATATTGTACGGAAATTTTATAAACAGTGCGAGTCAGCATTACAAAGTTCGTTGTTTAGATTTTTTTTGAAACAGTAATTCTTCAGTTTTTGTTCTTTTTTTAAGGTTTGGTGACATTTTGTACGGCTAAATACAACTTTTTAGGCTAAGATGGTGTGCTTTTATTTTTTATCCCAATAAGAAGGAATATTGCCGTGGACGTACGTCTCTCTGATCGTGTAAATGCCATCAAACCGTCCCCAACGCTTGCTGTTACCAATAAAGCTGCTGAATTAAAAGCAGCTGGTAAGAACGTAATTGGTCTGGGTGCTGGCGAACCTGATTTCGACACTCCGCAACACATCAAAGATGCTGCAATTGCTGCAATTAACAATGGTTTTACAAAGTACACCGCTGTTGATGGTACACCTAGCTTAAAAAAAGCAATTATTGCAAAATTTAAGCGTGACAATAATCTTGACTATGCTGCAAACCAAATTTTGGTTTCATGTGGTGGTAAACAATCTTTCTTTAACCTTGCACTTGCATTGTTAAACAAAGGTGATGAAGTGATTATTCCTGCACCATTTTGGGTAAGCTATCCAGATATGGTGATCATCGCTGAAGGCGTTCCTGTTATTGTAAAATGTGGTGAAGAACAACGCTTCAAAATCACACCTGCGCAACTTGAAGCTGCAATTACAGACAAAACACGTCTAGTCGTATTAAACAGCCCTTCTAACCCAACAGGTATGATCTATACCAAAGCTGAGCTTGAGGCATTGGCTGAAGTACTTCGTAAATACCCTGAAGTATATGTTGCATCTGACGATATGTATGAACCGATTCGTTGGGATGATGAATTTTATAACATCGCAACTGTTGCACCAGACCTTTACGACCGCACAATCGTGTTAAACGGTGTATCTAAAGCTTATGCAATGACAGGCTGGCGTATTGGCTATGCAGCGGGTCCTGCAAAACTTATTGGCGCAATGAAAAAAATCCAATCTCAATCAACTTCAAACCCAACTTCTATTTCACAAGTTGCTGCTGAAGCTGCATTGAATGGTCCTCAAGATGTTCTTGAGCCAATGATTGAAGCATTCAAACGTCGTCATGACTTAGTAATGGCTGGTTTGAATGATATTAAAGGTATTTCTTGCTTACCTGCTGATGGTGCATTTTATGCATATGCAAACATTCGCCCATTGATTCGTGCAAAAGGTTTAAAATCTTGCACAGAATTCTCTGAATGGTTACTTGAAGAAACAGGCGTTGCTGTTGTTCCTGGTGATGCATTCGGTCTAGGCGGTTTCATGCGTATTTCTTATGCTACTGCTGATGAAGTCCTTGTTGATGCGCTTGCTCGTATCAAAAAAGCGGCTGATTCAATTGAAGGCGTTGACGCTGCGATTGCATCAATTACTGCCGAAAAATAATTTAAACCTCTCCAGTTGATGTTTAGAAAACCTCGTCTTTTGAAAAAATGGCGAGGTTTTTAAATTTCAAAATACGTTTATCAAAAACATCTAGATAAATATAAAGCGCGCCCAAAGTAATGAATCTAGTAATAATGTTATAGGTCACAACAATACAACGCTTTAATTCATCACACGCAGTTAAAACTCTAATTTTAATTCTGTATGATGACAAACCATTCACTTAACTACGCTTATATTTTATGTATAAATTAAAAGTTGAAAATTATACAAAAAATTAAAAAAACATTTTTTTGTTTGAATATTTAATAAAAATATTTTTAAATATGCAAATACAACAAATTAAATATACTGTTTGGAGAAATATGCGCTACAAAATTATTGATGTATTCCAACAACAAAACCTCCCTCAATACATCGCTCAATGCCTAAAGCAACACTCTCCTCGTTTTATTATTATTTCTAGCAGTCGTATATTGTGTAAAGAAACTGATATTATTGATGTCGATTTCAATCTCATGTCTGCATCATGGGCGACAGGTGAAAATATTGCCTTAAATATTCTCCACAGCGCAGATAGCCTCGATAAATTTTACGAATCTGACCACTAAAAGAACAAAAATAATAATATTACCCTGCTATTTAATATTCAACCTCATTGGTTCACGCTATTTCTTTGACTTATAAGTTCCTTTTTGGAACTATAAAAACATAACAAACCAGACAAAGGATCTTAAAATGAAGCACCCAAAAGAAATGACAGGTATTGAATTTTTACAAGCCATGGCTGCAGGTCATATTCCACGTGCAAGCATCAGTGAAACCATTCCAATGGAAATGAAAGAGTTTTCAGCAGGCACGGCTATTTTCATGGTTAAAGCAGGCAATCAACACCTCAATCCTTTAGGGGGCGTACATGGTGGTTTTGCAGCAACGGTGCTTGATTCTGTAACGGGTTGTGCGATTCACACCCTACTCGATGCAGGTATAGGCTACGGTACAATTGATTTGAATATTAAAATGTGCCGTCCTATTCCCAAAGATAAAGAACTGACTGCAATTGGTACAACCATCAATATGAGTAAAAACTTAGGTATTTCTGAAGGAAAAATTGTCGATGAGGATGGAAAACTCTATGCCCATGCAACGGCAACATGCATGATTATTCATCCAAATAAATAGTTTTAAATATATACGCATCGATTACTTTAAAAGTGCAATCACTCGATTGCACTTAAAGATAAACACAGAAACTATTTGAATCAAGTATTTTGAGTATATTAAACTGCTGACTTTAAAGCAGTTAGTAATTGCTTACGATCCAACTTGTGTGCTGAAGTACCTTTATAGTTCGCATAATATTGAAATACACTATTTAAACTAACATGTACTGCTTTATTTTCAGACTGTGACCATACCTGAGAACGATTACTCCCTGACAATGCACTGCCTGCCAATTGGTACAGATATAAATCATTTTCACGTTGAAATGATGTTTTACGACCATCATCTTTATGCTCACCTAAACGTAAGCATGAATCATTGATTAACCATTTTTCACTAAACCAAAGATGTAATAAATCACCTAAAAATAAATCAATATGCCCCAAAGGCCACACACGAATATAAGCATTTTCAACAGGTGTAAAATATTGGTCAGGGTGAGATAAGATAGAAAGATAATGTGTCTTGTAATAATCAAGGTTTTGGAAAATATCTGAAATGCTAAGCGTATTCATTCGCTGTCTCCTGTTTAGCCATTTTAGTGCTGGCAAGTTGGTTGAAATCCACACAGTTTAAGTTTGTACTTAAACATTAAGTTATGCATTAAATCTAGCAAGCTTAAACTAAGGATGCAAGGCAGAAATTCATTTTTTTACGATTTCTCATTTTTTCGATTAAATAAAAACCATACGATAAAAAAATGAAGTTGTTATGACAATTTTAACTTGACCCAATTTAAAATCCCCTTATAATCGCACTCAGATTCTCCAATAGCTCAGTCGGTAGAGCGACGGACTGTTAATCCGCAGGTCCCTGGTTCGAGCCCAGGTTGGAGAGCCAAATACTAAAAAGCCCACTCATCTGAAGTGGGCTTTTTTCTGCCCACTATTTCCAAACTTTATTTGAATAAGAAATCAAATCAATCCGATGATATAAAAAATATTCAATCATAAAAAAACCTCCCGTAGGAGGTTTGATTAAGCCGATGCAGGTACACCGCTATGAAAACGAAATAGCGCATCAGGTTCTAAAATCAGATTTTTTTCCACTTCACGAATATACTCAATGCGTTTTTGGATATCCTCTTCAGGATCTTTCAATTTCGCTGATTTAGCAACATCGAGAGCAAGCGCCAAGTAATCCTCATAATGACGTGATTCCGACTTAAGTAAATAACGATAGTATTTACCCAACTCATCATCAACAAGCGGTGCAAGCGCATAAAAACGCTCACATGAACGCGCCTCCACAAATGCACCAATCACCATAACATCAATCAATGCTTCAGGCTCATAAGTGCGAATTTCTTTACGGAGCCCCCCCGCATAACGCCCTGCACTCAAACCTTCCCATTTCTGACCACGTTTGGTCATAAACTCAAGTACTTGTTCATAGTGCAACATTTCCTCACGTACCAATTGCGCAAGCTTGACCTGTAAATCAGTGAAAAAACTGTATCGGAACATCAAATTCATTGCTGTTCCTGCGGCTTTTTTTTCACAATTGGCATGATCTTGCATGAGTAATGGAAGATTGTTTAATGCCTCATCCAACCATGCTTTTGGTGTTTCACAACCCAAAAAAGCAATGACAGGTTGCATCAGTTCATCATAATTTAAATTTGACATGCTTGATTTTTCTATCCGTTTTACATTCGACTCAAAAACACGAATTAACGTGCTGCTCGAATCGCTTTCTTCATATCTTGTACAGCTTGCTCAAGCCCAACAAACACACTTTCAGCAATAATCGAATGACCAATATTTAACTCGTGAATTTGTGGAATTGCTGCAATAGGAGCAACATTTTGTAAGTTCAAACCATGACCTGCATTCACGACTAAACCTTTCGATGCTGCATATTCAGCACCCTGAACAATACGCTGTAATTCAGCGTGCTGTGCTTCTTCTGACTCAGCATCAGCATAAGCACCTGTGTGTAACTCAATGGTCGGTGCACCACATGCCACTGCTGCATCAATTTGTGCAAAATCAGCATCAATAAATAAAGAAACATCACAACCGATTACTGACAGTGCCTGTGTTGCAGCTTTAACATCATCAAAGTGTCCAACCACATCTAAACCACCTTCTGTCGTGATTTCTTGACGTTTTTCAGGTACAAAACAAACATGCTGTGGCTGAATTTCTTTTGCAAAGGCAACCATTTCATCGGTCACAGCCAACTCAAGGTTCATATGAGTTTTCAGTAAAGGACGCATACGGCGCACATCATCATCTTGGATATGACGACGATCTTCACGTAAATGCAGTGTAATCCCCTCTGCCCCTGCTTGCTCACAAACTAATGCCGCTTTTACAGGATCAGGATAAGCCGTACCACGTGCCTGTCTAAGCGTTGCAACATGATCAATGTTCACACCAAGCAATGCAGCCATAACATTTTCCTAATAAGTTTGATCGATAAAACGTTATCGATTTGCAATTTTTGATTGTGCGTTTTGAATCCACAATTGACGGCTTTTCAATGGACGATCGCCCAATAAAGCACTAATCATTTGCCGATAAAGCTTCGTTAGTAATTGTAACTGTTCTAAGTTGAAATCCATACCTTTTTCATAATACTGCATACACAGAATCTGCTCCCCTGTCAGCACAGTAGAAGCGGTATGTGAAACAGGAATAAAGCCATCGGTCAATTGAAACTGATAACGCTGATTGCTTAATATTTGATTCTGCATTGAATCTTGACTGTAATCGAGCGGATAGCCCAACTCTTCAATTAAGGCATACTCAAACTGACGTAAAATTTGCCTGAGAAAAGCATTTTGATCAGCCTGTGTTGCCATATTTTGTAGTTGATTTAAAGTTTGATGATATTGTGCAAAAGTTTCTACCATTGCCTCTTCTAAAGGACAAAGTCGCAAAATAATTTCATTCAAATAAAAACCTGAAAAAAAGGCATCACCATGAAAAAATATAGGCTGATTAAGTATTTCGAGTTTAGAGAAATTTTTGAGTTCAGATTTACCTGAGGCTTGCACGGTGATCGGTTGATATTGTGGTGGTGGTGTCTGTCGCAAAATACCATCGACACGCCCATGCTCCTGCGTAAATAGATGAACAATATGGCTACGCTCACGGTATTTACGGTGATGAATCAAATAACCATGTAGAACTTCATTACGCATTCAACGATCACTTTATTGGATATTAATCGTCTTTATCTTTCTTCTTTTCATCTTCATCATCGCCATCAGGAATGACTGCGCCAACGACAGCAGCCGTACCTTTAACGACACCTTTAGTCACACCATACGCAGCTTTAACAGGAACTGTAACAAGTTTGTGAATACATCCTTGCAACATGAATACACATGTCAACACAGTAAAAATACGAATCATCACAGTTCCTTATTTATCGCTCGAATGAAGGACTTAACGATTAAATATCGCTATAACCCAAACTTTTCAGTGCACGCTCATCATCGGACCAACCGCCTTTAACTTTAACCCAAAGCGTTAGCATGATTTTTTGTTCGAACATTTTCTCCATGTCGACACGTGCATCCATACCAATTTTTTTCAGCTTAGCACCTTTTTCACCAATCACGATTGCTTTCTGACCTGAACGATCTACAAAAATAGTGGCATCAATATAAGTACAAGCAGGCTTTGGACGACCTGTTTTTTCATTGACAGTCGCATCTTCTGTCTTAAATGATTCAATCTGTACTGTCAAATCGTAAGGTAGCTCTTCACCCAACTGACGCATGATTTTTTCACGAATCACTTCTGATGCTAAGAAACGCTCAGAGCGATCTGTAATTTGCTCAAGTGAATACAGTGGTGGTTGAAACGGCAAATATTTCTCAATTGTATTACGTAAATGATCTAGATTTGCACCACGAAGCGCAGATACTGGAACAATTTCAGCAAAATTCATCAATTTTGCACGTTCTTGAATCAGCGGTAATGCATGATTTTTATTTTCAAGTGTATCAATTTTATTGATAACTAGAATCACAGGCATATCCGCATTCTTTAGTTTTTCTAAAACCAATTCATCATTTTGTGTCCACTTGTCTGCATCGAGTACAAACAACACAAGATTTACATCACGCAATGCAGAAGAAGCTGCTTTATTCATCATTTTATTGATAGCACGCACTTCTTTTTTGTGCATACCTGGTGTATCAACAAAAACAGCTTGAGATTTTTCACGACTATCAATACCAACAATTTTATGACGAGTCGTTTGTGGCTTACGTGAGGTAATCGATAATTTTTGACCTAAAATATGGTTCATTAATGTCGATTTACCCACGTTTGGTCGCCCAACAATGGCAACAAAACCACTTTTATAGTCCGCAGGAATTTCTGTGCCTTGCTCGCTAAAGAATTGATTAATTAAATCATTGCCGCTGTCTTGCGACTCGTGATCAGCATCGATGTGATCGGAATGTGTATTCATGTAGATTACTGCTCCAGTAATTTTAAAAATTCTGCCGCCACTGCCTGTTCAGCAAAGCGGCGACTTAAGCCTTCGCCCATCATGACAGGTAAACCTGCCACTTCACATTCCACTTTGAAATGTTGATTAGGTGCATCGCCCTGAATATCTACAACCTCGTAAACCGGGAGAGGTTTTTTACGTGCTTGTAAATACTCTTGTAAGCGTGATTTAGGATCTTTCAACTGATCTGTTGGCTCAATATGTTCTAAATAAGGTTCATACCATTTTAAAACAATATTCTGTAGTTGGGGCAAATCCTGACAATCAGTATAAATTGCCCCAATAATTGATTCTACTGTATCGGCTAAAATTGATTCTCGGTGATGACCACCTGATTTCAACTCCCCCGTACTTAAAATCAAACTATGACTAAGTTTAAGATCATGTGCAATTTTCCCTAATGCTTCCTGACGAACCAAAGTCGCTCGCATGCGTGTCAAGCGACCTTCATTTTCGTTTGGGTAAGCATGATATAGATAATTTGCAATGATCATACCCAACAATGCATCACCCAAAAACTCTAAGCGTTCATAATTGGTTTTATGACTGACCGATCGGTGTGTCAGTGCTAATTGAAGTAATTCAATGTTTTTAAACTGATAACCGATACGGCTGAGTAAGCGTGGATCACTTACTTTGAACTGACCTTTGATCAAAACTCTTCTCGAATGTTAGGATGATATCAATATTCAGCATGAATTTTTTTCGCACTTCATATTTTTTCATCACTTCTAAACCATTTTTTGTTGAAACAGTCGCAATATCTTTGAAATGAATATCATGGATATTGTTCATGACTAAACGTTTATCCATCTGATTGATAAAATTAGATGGTGTAATATCATTTGGACTACTTTTAACCAACTCAGCAATCTGCCCATCAATCACACGATCATCCCAATAAGATGGCCATACTGCGATTACAATCTTTGCCATAAAAGCAAAAGCAACCACCCCTAATAAAATCCCGATATAGGATACACCTTGTTGAGTCTTGCGCATTTTTATTATCCGTCTTTCGCTGCAATATAATTAGTCAATTGTACCATTACGACTGAATGAAGGAACTTTCAAACCCGGTTCCTTATGCATCCAAATATAAATCGCATGACCTGTTAAGTTCTCTTCAGGTACAAAACCCCAAAAACGACTATCAGCACTTTGATCACGGTTATCACCCATAGCAAAGTAATGTCCTTTTGGTACAATCACTTCCCAATTTTCCCCATTAGATTTTACAAAACGATCATTAGCTTTGGCAACATAAGGTAAATCTTGTTTTTTCTGTGCATAATTAAATGCTGAAACAAGCGTATTTTGACCTTCAAGTAAACGCACCAAGTGCTTATGCTCACCCATCGTTTCATAATAATAGATCGACTGTGCTGTATCATAAATATCTTTCGGGCGACTAAACTGGGTTGGCGTTTGTGTCACTTTCTGACCATTAATGAATAACTGACCATGATCCGATTCTATTTTATCACCAGGTAAACCAATAATACGTTTGATATAACTAATTTTTGGATTTGCTGGATAACGAAATACCGCAACATCACCACGTTTCGGCTCGCCAATATCTAAAATTTTTGTATTGGTAATCGGTAAACGTACACCATACTGATATTTATTCACCAAAATATAATCACCAGTTTCTAAGGTAGGTACCATAGAGTCCGATGGAATATTAAATGGTTCAAAGAAAAATGAACGCAACACCAATACAACTGCTAAAACTGGCCAAAAATCATATGCCCATGAAATAATGAAATTTTCATTACCACGCCCCTTTTCTGCACGTTGCTTGAAAACAAATTTATCGAGCAGCCAAATGCCAAAAAACAACAGCGTTGCAGGAACGAGTATTAAATTAAAATCAAAATCCATGAGCTATCTGACCTTTTTCTCTTATTTTATCTATCTACTTTCAACACAGCAAGGAACGCTTCTTGTGGGATTTCAACACTACCCACTTGCTTCATGCGTTTCTTACCTTCTTTCTGTTTAGAGAGAAGTTTCTTCTTACGAGAAACGTCACCACCATAACATTTAGCCAATACGTTTTTACGCATTGCTTTCACAGTAGAACGCGCAATAATTTGTGCACCAATGGCAGCTTGAATCGCCACATCAAACATTTGACGCGGAATCAAGTCTTTCATCTTTTCAACGAGTGCAATACCACGATGACGCGCATCATTACGGTGACAAATCATAGCTAAAGCGTCGACTTTATCACCATTAATTAACACATCAACTTTAACCAAAGATGAACTTTCGAAACGTACAAAGTTATAATCAAGTGATGCAAAGCCACGTGAACAAGATTTCAATTTATCAAAGAAATCCATCACCACTTCAGCCATTGGTATTTCAAACGTGATTGCAACTTGGTTACTGACAAACTTCATATCTTTCTGAACGCCACGACGTTCAACACATAAAGTCATCACATTACCCAAATACTCTTGCGGAACAAGAATATTACATTCAGCAATTGGCTCACGTAAATCTTCAACTGTAGAACCTTCAGGCATTTTAGATGGACTATCGATATAAATCGTTTCGCCATTTTTCATCAATGCTTCATAAATTACAGTCGGTGCAGAAGAAATCAAATCAAGATCGTATTCACGCTCTAAACGCTCTTGTACGATTTCCATGTGGAGCATACCCAAGAAGCCACAACGGAAACCAAAACCTAAAGCATCTGAACTTTCAGGTTCAAAGAAAAGTGCAGAATCGTTAATTTGAAGTTTATGTAAAGCTTCACGGAACGGTTCAAAATCACTAGCGTCAATAGGGAATAAACCCGCATAAACCTGTGGTTTAACCTTTTTAAATCCTGGTAAAACTTCAACTTCTGGAGTATTCGATAAAGTAATGGTATCGCCCACTGGCGCACCAAAAATATCTTTAATACCTGCAATCACAAAGCCAACTTCACCCGCTTCCAACATACCTGTTTCTGTATGTTTCGGGTTAAAAATACCCACAGATGTCACAATGTGCGTTTGACCTGTTGATTTTACAAGCATTTTATCGCCTTTGCGAATACGACCATGCTTCACACGAACAAGAGAAACCACACCAAGATAGTTATCGAACCATGAGTCAACAATTAGGGCTTGTAATGCAGCATCACGATCACCTGTTGGTGGTGGAATAACATTGACTAGTGTTTCTAAAACGTCCTCAACGCCTAAACCAGTTTTTGCAGAACATGTTGGTGCTTCTGTTGCTTCAACACCAATAATATTTTCAATTTCTTCAATAACACGCTCAGGTTCTGCTTGAGGTAAATCAATCTTGTTCAAAACAGGTAGAACTTCAAGACCTTGCTCAATGGCTGTATAACAGTTTGCTACCGATTGTGCTTCTACACCCTGTGCAGCATCAACAACCAATAACGCACCTTCGCATGCCGCTAACGAACGAGATACTTCATAGGAAAAGTCAACGTGTCCTGGGGTATCAATAAAGTTGAGTTGATACTCTTCACCATTTGGATGCGTATAATACAGCGTAACTGAAGCCGCTTTAATGGTAATCCCACGTTCACGCTCAATATCCATAGAGTCAAGAACTTGCGCTTGCATTTCCCGATCTTGCAAACCACCACACGTTTGAATAAAACGATCAGCAAGTGTCGACTTGCCGTGGTCAATATGAGCAATAATACTGAAATTACGGATATTTTTAATATCTACAGATTTTTTAGCTTGCGCCATGGGCTACCTTGAACATTCAATTGCGTTGCGTACAAAAAGAAAATACACAACAAAAGCGATTAATAAATTGCGTGAGATTATAGCAGATGACTTTTTTAAAGTATTCATATTAATCATAGCAGTTAAATAATTATTTCAATGTACCGTTTTCAACCGTCAATATAGTAACCTTCACAAATCACGACTCAACACAATTAATATATGGCTTTTCTAAAAATGATACGGATCAAGTTCAGAATTTAACGGTTGATAAGCCTGAATAAATGTCGGTGACATCCGTTTTGGTCGCCCTGTTGCAATTTCAATACATGCCCACTTGGTATTGCCCGTAAAAAGTACGCTTTTGTCACTTGCTCGGAAAAATGCATACTGACGAAAAGAATATAAGGCATTGATATCATAGAACCATGTCCGCAGAATCACATCATCACCAAGCATTGCAGCTTTTCGATATTGAACATGATGCTCTACTGCAACCATAGCATGCTTTAGCTCTAAATATTGTTCAAGACCAACACCTAATGCCTCAATATGTGCTGTTGCGACATCTTGCATCCATGCCACATAAACTACATTATTAACATGCCCTAACACATCAATATGCTCAGGTTTGACGGTAATTTTTAGATCAAAATATGAGGTGCTCACGTATCCATCCTGTGATTTTTCAAGTATTTTATCGGCAATTTAACAAAGTACTCGCCAAGTTGAAATCTTTGGCAACAAAAAACCACTCCGAAAAGTGGTTGATTGAATCTTCATTCATCTTTCATAAAACAACCAACAATCATTTATTGTGACAAAACAATTAACAATTATTGAATGCGTAAACCCAATATTGCGTGCTGACCTTCACGGACAATAGCAACACGAGCCACTGTATTTTTCTTTAATTCTGAAACTGCTGAAACAAAATCATTAGGGTTATCAACTTTTATATTATTAACTTGAGTAATCACATCACCCGCTTGAATATTTGATTGATATGCCAAACCGCCTCGCACTACATCTTGAATCAACACACCACCCTTGATATTTAAACGGCTCTTTTCAACATCCGATAAGGCACGAATAGACACGCCCAATATAGGACCTTTTTGCGGTTTTGCCGTATTGGTATTCTCAGCTTTTGCTGGGGTATCATCTGGCGCTGAAGTTAATGTTGCCGAAATGACTTTCGCTTTATCATCACGTAAAACTTCAAGCTGAATATTTTGATTTGGCTGAGTTCGGTTCAAATAATTGAGTAATTCTGAGGTTCTTGAAATTGGTGAGCCATTATATTTCATAATCACATCGCCCGATCTAAAACCAGCTCTATCTGCTGGAGAACCCGAAGCGACCTGTGTAATCAATGAACCTTCAGGTTTTGGTAATTTATAAGCTTCAGCCAAATTACGATCAATATCTTGTAACATCACACCCAAATATGAACGTGTTACTTTACCATTTTTCTTTAACTGATCTGCAACATCCATTGCCACATCAATAGGGATAGAGAATGACAAGCCCATGTAACCGCCTGTCCCACTAAAAATTCGTGAGTTCACACCAATCACTTGACCTTGTTGATTAAACAATGGCCCACCTGAATTACCTGGATTTAATGCTACATCGGTCTGAATAAACGGTACTGAGGTTTCACCCATCATATTACGAGATTTAGCACTCACAATCCCTGCCGATGCAGAATAATCAAAACCAAAAGGCGAACCAATCGCAAGTACAGGCTGTCCAACTTTAAGCTGATCAACATTGCCTGTTGCAAGCGATGGAAAATTATTGCCCTCTACTTTTAATAATGCAACGTCTGTGCGTGCATCACTTCCGACCACGGTGGCATCAATTTCACGGCGATCATTCAACATAATCGTAACTTTAGATGCATCCTCCACCACATGGTGGTTTGTCAATAAATAACCATCTTTACTGATAAAAAATGCACTACCATACGCTGTTTTTTCTTGTGGGGCTTGTTGCTGTGGAATAATGATCTGATTACCAAAGAAGCGTTTTAAAATCTCAGGCACTTGTTGTTGTAAAAGCTCTTCCTGAGTCATTTTTTTTACAACATTGACACTCACAACAGCAGGACTAACTTGCTCAACTAAATTAGAAAAATCAACTGGGGTGGCTGCCTGTGCTTGGGTTACTGCAACAGTAAAAACAGCGGCATACATTCCGTTTTGTATTAGGCGACTATTCATAAATATTTGAACCCATCTGTGATATTTTTAATAAAACTGTTTGTAACATACAAAATTATATCTTTGCGTAATAATATGTTGCGATGTTTTATAAAACAATTGCTTACTTAAGTAAGTATTAAGCCTAAATGAATATTTTATTAAATTAATCTGCCAAAAGTACGCTTTTGCCTCATAAAGCTATTGAATTTTGATCAAAAAAAGAGTGTGATGATCGGACTTTTTTAAATTAGCTGATGGACATGTCTAATTTCGAAACATCACATCAATTTGATGTCATCGTTGTGGGGAGTGGTGGCGCAGGGCTAAGCCTAGCATTGTCTCTACCTGATCATTTTAAAATTGCAGTTTTAGCTAAATCAACCCTTACCGATGCAAGCACCTATTTTGCTCAAGGAGGTGTCGCTGCGGTTTTAGATAAAACTGATTCTATTCAGCAACATATTGATGACACCATGATTGCAGGTTCGCATTTGTGTGAAATAGATGCAGTTCGCCAAACCGTTGAAGGGGGTCGTCCTTCTGTAGATTTTCTGCTTGAACAAGGTGTTCAATTTACATTAGATCATGATGCTCAATTGCATTTAACCCGTGAAGGTGGACATTCACAACGTCGAATTATTCATGCCGCAGATGCTACAGGCAAAGCTATTTCGACCACTTTGGTTGAGCGTGCACAACAAAAAGAAAACATTAGTATCTTTGAAAATTTTATTGCTATTGACCTCATTACCACACAAAAACTCGGACAATTTGATGTCGAAAATCGTGCTGTAGGACTTTATGCACTCGACGAAGCCAATGAAAAAGTTCATACATTTTTAGCACCCTTTACTGCCCTTGCTTGTGGTGGTGCCATGAAAGCCTATTTATATACCTCCAATCCCGACATTGCCACAGGTGATGGGATTGCGATGGCTTACCGTGCAGGTTGTCGGGTTGCCAATATGGAGTTCAACCAATTCCATCCCACCTGTTTGTATCATCCTCAAGCTCGCTCCTTTTTAATTACTGAAGCCATGCGAGGCGAAGGTGCATATTTACGTTTGCCTGATGGTGAACGCTTTATGCTCCGTTTTGATGAGCGTGCTGAACTTGCTCCTCGTGACATTGTTGCTCGTACCATTGACCATGAAATTAAACGTTTAGGTATCCGTCATGTATGGTTAGACATTACCCATCAGCCCCCTGAATTTGTGAAAGAACATTTTCCAACTTTATATGCACGTCTACTTGAACTCGGCATTGATATCACTACAGAAATGATTCCTGTTGTACCTGCTGCACACTATACCTGTGGCGGTGTTGTGGTTGATGAACACAGTCAAACTGATATTGCCGGTCTATATGCGATTGGTGAAACCTCTTATACAGGGTTACACGGTGCAAATCGTATGGCGAGTAACTCTTTATTAGAGTGCTTTGTTTATGGTATGAGTGCAGCAAAACATATGACCGAGCAATCGAATCAGCATTTCAAAGCACCGACTGTACCTGAATGGGATGCGACACAAGTGACTAATGCCGATGAAGATGTCGTAATTTTACAGAACTGGGATGAATTACGACAGACCATGTGGAACTATGTCGGTATTGTACGAACTACAAAACGTCTACAACGTGCCTTGCACCGCATTGAAATGTTGAAGCGTGAAATTACCGAATACTATCAAGATTACCATGTGAGTAAAAACTTAATTGAACTGCGTAATTTGGTCTTGGTTTCAGAAATGATTGTACGTTGTGCGATGCAGCGCAAAGAATCTCGTGGCTTGCATTACACGCTTGATTATCCTGAACAGTCCAATGAATTAAGAAAAACCATTTTAACGCCACCTGATTTTGGCATTGAAACACCATTGGTCAATGTCGATTTATCTCAAGTCGCATCGATTGCTTAATCAGTCGATTAAGACCATAAAAAATGCCTGATTAATTCAGGCATTTTTATTCATCAAATTTTATGTATCAAAGATATCAATTAAGATTTTTGCGGTGGAATTGAATAGGTTCCTGTCACATGCGCAACAGGTTCATCCTGATCTATAGAATAAATCCAAACTTCAGCCACAATTAAGACTTTACCTACTTTCATCAATTTACATACCCCACGCAAATCAACACCACCTGAAGGCTTGCGTAAAAAATTGATATTCATGTTGGTAGTCACAGCCAAACCAATAATGCCAATTTCACCTAAAATAGCAACATACATGGCAAAATCGGCAAGTGTCATCATAGTTGGTCCTGAAATCGTGCCACCTGGACGTAAATCATTGCCACCAACATGCCATAACATGGTTGCACCGCAATCAGTGACTTCTTCGATTTCACACTTTTCCAAACTTTGTGGGAAGTATTGCTGTAAAAATTGAATAATTTCTTGTTTATTACTTTTCATGAAATTCCATCTTTATGTTCTTTTGTACATCAAAATATAAAGACTTTATCATTGAAAAACATGAACCCAATGGTTCTATTTTATCAAGTAAACAAAATATTAATTCAGATAAGACAAAGCATCTTTAAAGACCTGTTCAGGCACTTGAGTCGCATCCAAGCGTTTCATACGCTCAGGTTCATTTTGATGAATTTCCTCAAAACCTGTACGAACTTTTTCAAAGAAGCTGATTTTTTCTTGTTCAAAACGATCTAATGCACCGCGCTCACGTGCACGAGTCATCCCAAGTTCAATAGGTGCATCTAACCAAAACGTAATATCAGGCATTTTAGCGACAAAGTTAATATTTAGTAACTGTAACTTGTCACGACTTAACCCCCGCCCTGCACATTGATAGGCAAAACTTGAATCACTAAAACGGTCACACAGAACAATTTTACCTTCTGCCAATGCAGGTAAAATCACACGTTCTAAATGTTGCGCACGTGCGGCATACATCAAGAGCAACTCAGTATCATGACTCATTTTTTCATCATGATTGACTGAAAGTAATAAAGAACGAATTTGCTCAGCAAGCGGTGTTCCACCTGGCTCACGAGTTAAAACAACATCTTTACCTGCAAACTGAAAATGATCATACAATTTTTGGATCAGTGTGGTTTTTCCTACACCTTCGGTGCCTTCAAAACTAATAAACATCACCGCTCCTTAATTTTTAGATTGCATAACAGCGCGGTATTCTTGCACTGCTTGGTTGTGATCAGACAAATTAGCGGTAAATTTATGACCACCATTGCCTGTTGCCACAAAGTAAATATTGTCTGAATTATCAGGATGCATTGCAGCTTCAATGGCTTTTTTGCTTGGAAGTGCAATTGGTGTTGGCGGTAAGCCATTGATAGTATATGTATTATATACTGTTGGTGTGCGTAAATCTTGCTTGGTAATATTACCTTTATATTGATCACCCATACCATAAATTACAGTTGGATCTGTTTGCAAACGCATCCCCAATTTTAAACGACGCACAAAAACACCTGAAACTTGTTCTAATTCACGATCAACACTGGTTTCTTTCTCGATAATTGACGCCATAATCAACGCCTCATATTTGGTTTTATACGGCACAGTTGGATCACGTTTTTCCCAAGCATCGTCTAAAATTTTCATTTGACGCTGATACAAATCTAATAAAATTTGTTTATCTGAAGTTTCTTTTGCAAAAAAATACGTATCGGGGGCAAATAATCCTTCAGGATGCTCAAAAGGAATATTAAGCGCTTGCAACATTTCACGAGTTGGTAGGTTTGTCACCTCATGCACAACCAAGCTGTCTTTTTTGAGTGCTTTGATTAAATCTTTAGCAGTTGTTCCTTCAATGACCAAAATGCGATTCATTTGCGCATTTTCAGCATTAGAAACCATTTCCAAAACTTGACGATAACTCATGCCCTGAGTTACTTCATATACACCTGCTTTCATGGTGTCGTGTATGAAAAATTTACGATATAACTTTAGAACAAGTGGAAAGCTAACCTTACCATCTTGTGCTTGTTGGTCAATAAAACGAGTATAATTTTCACCATTAGTCACTGAAAGCTTTTGTTTTTCTCCTGCTACAGGAAAAGGTTTAAACAAGCTCATTTTCAAAACAATACCAATAACAACGAGAATTGCAATAAGGGCTATTGCAATCACTTTTAAAATCTTTTTACGCTTTAGAGCAAGCTGTTGCTGTGCTTTTTTATTAGATTTAGGCTGGGTTTTAGACATAAGGCTTAAACTGATTCAATTTTAAAGTTTCAAATAACTCAACACAAGGTTGAAGGTCTAATCTGCGTTGTTGAAATGCATCTAAGTCAAATGTCTCTACAGCTTTCATGGGACTCAGCGCATTACAGAAAAATAAGCTTTGTATAGTTTGAATTTCATCAATTTTCACCTGACGTCGCTCACAAGCAATACTATGTTGTTGCATACGTTGCAAAATTTCTGCACGCATCACACCATGCACACCATTATAACGAAGTTCAGGCGTAACCCATGTATTGTTTATGCGTAGAAGACAATTACTGCTTATACCTTCAACAATCTGCCCATTTAAATCGCAAGCCAATGCCTCTAACCACTGTTTCTGTACAGCTTCTTGCTTCAACATAACTTGCTCAAGTCGATTTAATGTCTTTATACCGACCAATTCAGGCATATTTAAGCCCATTTTCCGCTCTAATACACCGCTATTGATCTGCTCAAACTTAAAATCAGATGTCTCTTGCGGATAAAACAAAACATAGATATCAGCAGGATGCTCAGGCAATGCATAGCCACGATTGCCCTCTCCACGTGAAAGCATAATTTTTAATGTGCCATTCAACTGCTCAAAATGCTGTCTTAATAATGCAATACTAATATCGATTAACGTGAAATCTACATCAAGCAATAAGCGATGTGCCGAATCAACCAAACGATTTCGATGAGCGGTTTCAAGCTCAAAAATATCTTGATGAAAACGTGCGGTGGTAAAACAACCATCACCATACTGAAATGCTCGATCTAAAATTGAAACTGAATCAACCCATTGAGCATTTTTAAGATATAACATTTGATCAAAACCTTCCTGTATTCAGCATAATCCACCTCTAAATTACGACACCAATTAGCATAAATATTCATATAAAATTCATTTTTTATTATTTTTTATGAATAAAGACAACCGCTATGCTTCATCCATATTTATGAACTTCACAAAAATATGGGAACAATCACCATGCAATTTTCAAAACTAAAAGTAAGCTTACTTGTCGCTCTCGTTTCTGTTTCATCAATCACTTTTGCTGCAAAAGACTTTTTAAATGTCTCTTATGATCCAACTCGTGAATTATACGATGATTTTAATAAACAGTTCGGTGCTTATTGGAAAAAAAGTACGGGGCAAGATATTAACTTCAAACAATCACACGGCGGTTCAGGTAAACAAGCGCGCGCCGTGATCGATGGCTTAAGTGCAGATGTTGTTACATTGGCTTTAGCTGCCGATATTGATGCAATTGCTGAAAAGACGAATTTACTTCCAAAAGATTGGCAAAAGAAATTCCCTCAAAACTCAACACCATATACATCAACCATTGTATTTCTTGTACGTAAAGGCAACCCAAAAGGCATTAAAGATTGGGGGGATTTGGTTAAACCAGGCGTAGAAATTGTGACACCAAATCCAAAAACTTCAGGTGGTGCGCGTTGGAACTATCTTGCTGCATGGGCTTGGGCAAAACATAAATACGGCACAGATGCAAAAGCACAAGATTTTGTTCGTCAAATTTACAAACAAACCAAAGTACTCGATTCAGGCGCACGTGGTTCAACCACAACCTTTGCCGAGCGCGGTATTGGTGATGTGTTACTTGCTTGGGAAAATGAAGCTTTCTTAGCACAACGTGAGCAACCAGGTAAATTTGAGATCATCACACCAACTTTATCTATTTTGGCTGAGCCACCTGTAGCAATTGTCGAAAAAAATGTACAAAAAGATGGTAATGCCAATGTCGCAAAAGCTTACTTAAACTTCTTGTATTCGCCTGCGGGACAAACTATTGCAGCAAAAAATTACTATCGTCCACGTAATGCAAGCATTTTGAAGCAATACAGCACTGTATTTAAACCTTTAAAACTGGTAACGATTGATAAAGAGTTTGGTGGTTGGGCTAAAGTTCAAAAGCAACATTTTGAGAATAACGGTGTATTTGATCAAATTGTAAAAGAGAATAGTAAATAATCATCAATCAATACGCATCACGTAGGTAAAAGTAAGGAGTAAAGACATGATTCACACGATAATTGTTCCGGGAGTGGGTGGCAGTGATTCTGATCATTGGCAGTCTTGGTTACAACGTGAACTTATGTCTTGCTCTCGTGTGCAACAAAAGGATTGGAATCTTCCTATACTCAAAGATTGGATGAAGAGTTTTGTGACTTTAGTTGCCAAAACTGAAGCACCAATCCAAATCGTTGCACATAGTTTCGGTTGTTTGACCAGTGTTGCTGCATTAGCACAACATCCAGAGCTTACATCAAAAATCAAAAAATTGATTTTAGTTGCGCCTGCTAACCCTGCCCGCTTCGGTGCGAATGGTTTTGCACGCAATAGTCCAAATGATTATGCAGCTTACTTTCATCAACTCAAAATTGCCGTACCCACTGAAATGATTATTTCTGAAAATGATCCTTGGTTAAACTTCGATGATGCACTTGCTTTGGCGAAAGCTTGGCGAATTAAACCTCGCAACTTAGGTCAAGTCGGACACATCAATGTTGCTTCAGGTTTTGGATCTTTTCCAGAAATTTATGACCACCTCATCAGTGAGCCACAGCACGCTTATATCAATAATATTGATGATAACAAGTTGTTTTTTAAATTTGCAATTTAGTCCCTGCCTTTTATGCTTGGCAAAATTTATTTTATAGCTCACTGATTTCAGTCAGCTTTCTCTCTTTGAGGAGTTCTCATGTCGCAGCGTTCCAGAGTGCTGCCAGGATTTGGTCTTTCACTAGGCTTCACCCTAGCGTATTTATCATTAATTGTGCTGATCCCATTGTCTGCCGTATTCATCAAATCCCTTGGAATTGGTTGGGATGGTTTATGGGAAATCCTCAGTTCTGAACGAATTTTAAAATCACTACAACTGAGTTTTGGTACAGCGATTATTGCTGCACTTATTAATGTTGTTTTTGGTTTATTGCTTGCTTGGTGCCTTGTTCGTTATAGTTTTCCCGGCAAACGTATTGTTGACGCATTGGTTGATTTACCTTTTGCACTGCCAACGGCTGTGGCAGGTATTGCACTCACATCGCTGTATGCACCTACAGGCTGGATTGGGCAATACCTTGAACCTATTGGTATTAAAGTCGCATATACCCCGATTGGGATTACCTTGGCCTTAATTTTTATTGGTATTCCTTTTGTGGTACGTACGGTACAACCCGTCCTTGCCGATTTAGAAACCGAACTTGAAGAAGCGGCATCTGCGCTTGGCGCAAATCGTTTTCAAATTATCACCAAAATCATTTTACCAATTTTATTTCCTGCATTACTGACAGGCTTTGCACTTGCATTTGCACGGGGCGTCGGTGAATACGGCTCAGTGATTTTCATTGCAGGTAATCAACCTTTTGAAACTGAAATTGCACCATTGATGATCATTTCACGCCTCGAAGAATATGACTATGCTGGTGCAACCACGATTGCTGTGGTGATGCTTGTACTTTCATTTTTTATTCTCTTTTTGATTAATCTTATTCAAGCTTGGGCAAGTCGCCGTACAGGGAGAACTGCACGATGAGTTCATCTTCTAGCAGTGCTTTAGCACAAAAATTACAATCTCGAGATGCGACACGAGAACCTACTTGGGTCAAAGTCACCCTTATTGTCATTGCAATGATTTTCTTTTTAAGTTGCTTAATTCTTCCTCTGATTTTAGTTTTCGTGGAAGCGTTTAAACAAGGTGTTGCTGTTTATTTTTCAGCATTGGTCAATCCTGATACATTGTCTGCTGTTAAATTAACATTACTCACTGCTGCTATTGCTGTTCCACTTAACGTGGTATTTGGTGTTGCTGCTGCATGGTGTGTGGCGAAATTTAACTTTCGTGGTAAAGCTATTCTCACCACCATTATTGATACACCATTTTCAGTATCACCTGTAATTGCAGGTTTAATGCTTGTGTTGATTTTTGGTTCACAAGGTTGGTTCGGCGGTTGGTTGATGGACAATGACATCAAGATTTTGTATGCGACTCCTGCAATTGTATTGGCGACTATATTCATTACCGTCCCTTTTGTTGCTCGTGAATTGATTCCTCTAATGGAAGCACAAGGCACAGAGGAAGAAGAAGCAGCAATTGTACTAGGTGCATCTGGTTGGCAAACATTTTGGAATGTGACTTTACCCAATATTAAATGGGGTCTGATTTACGGCATCATTCTGTGTAATGCCCGTGCAATGGGTGAGTTTGGTGCAGTTTCTGTCGTTTCTGGTCACATTCGTGGTGAAACCAATACATTGCCTCTCCATGTTGAAATTTTATATAACGAATATACGTTTAGTGCAGCATTTGCTGTGTCATCGCTGCTTGCTCTGCTTGCGATTCTTACCCTAATTTTAAAAACGTGGGTTGAAATCCGTCAGGAAAAACAAGACCGACGCAATGACGATGCAACTGTTTAAGGAATTACATTATGAGTATTCAAGTTAAAAATATTGAAAAACATTTTGGTGCGTTCCATGCACTTAAAGACATCTCTTTAGACTTTCCTGAAGGTCAGTTGGTTGCATTACTTGGACCATCGGGTTGTGGTAAAACAACACTGCTTCGCATCATTGCTGGTCTTGAATCTGCAGACAAAGGTCAGGTGATTTTAGAAGGTCAAGATGCCACGAATATTCACGTTCGTGAACGCCAAGTCGGCTTTGTATTTCAACATTATGCTTTGTTCCGTCATATGACTGTATTTGACAACATTGCTTTTGGTTTACGTGTACGTCCACGCGCAACACGTCCAAATGAAGCAGAAATTAAAAAGCGTGTGACACGTTTGCTTGATTTGGTACAACTTGGCTTCCTTGCTGATCGTTACCCTGCTCAGCTTTCAGGTGGTCAGCGTCAACGTATTGCGCTTGCACGCGCCTTGGCGGTTGAACCCCGTGTACTTTTACTTGATGAACCTTTTGGTGCCCTCGATGCTAAAGTCCGTAAAGAATTACGCCGTTGGTTACGTACTTTACATGATGAATTACATATCACTTCTATTTTTGTGACACATGATCAAGAGGAAGCACTTGAAGTTGCTGACCAAATTGTGGTGATGAACAAAGGTGATATCGAACAAATTGGTTCACCACGAGAAGTGTATGAAAATCCGACCACGCCATTTGTCTTTGACTTCTTGGGTCAAGCCAATCGTTTTGAAGGTACGAAATCTCAAGGACTGATTCAAATCGGTTCTGACAGCATTCAACTGCCTGAGCCACAAAATGTATCAGACGGTCAGGTGGTTGCTTTTGCACGCCCACATGAATTACGTATTCATGCACAACCGACTGAAAATGCATTCCAAGCAACCTTCTTACGTGAAATTTGGATTGCAGGAAAAATCATGGCTGAGTTACAAGACAGCGCAGGTAATCTGATTGAAATTGCACTCAGTTCGGAAGATGCTAAATTACATCAGTTCCGACCAAACCAAACCGTATGGATCAGCGCATCTGCACTACATCTTTTTGCAAATCAGGTTGCGTAATACAACCTCAGGATGAGCAGCACATTAGCTGACTCATCCTTATTTAAGGTATCGAAGAACATGAACTTTCAGCAATTAAGAATTATCCGAGAAACAGTTCGTCAAAATTATAATTTAACCGAAGCTTCGGCTGCACTCTACACCTCTCAATCGGGCGTGAGTAAACACATTAAAGACCTTGAAGATGAGCTGGGTGTTCAACTTTTTGTCCGTAAAGGTAAACGCTTATTGGGTTTAACAGAACCTGGTCAAGCACTGCTCAGTATTGTTGAACGCATGCTCATTGATTCAGATAATATTAAACGCCTTGCTGATGACTTTAATAAAGTCGATGAAGGAACATTAACGATTGCAACAACACATACTCAAGCTCGTTACGTTCTTCCACCTATCGTCAATGCATTTAAAAAATTATTTCCAAAAGTCCATTTGATTTTGCAACAAGCAAGCCCGACTGAAATTGTTGAAATGCTGTTACTGGGTCTAGCTGATATTGGTATTGCAACTGAATCACTCATGGCTGAAGATAATTTAGGAAGTGTGTCATTTTATAATTGGAAGCACTGCATCATTACACCTAATGATCACCCATTAGCACAGCTTAATCCAAGAGAAATCACTTTAGAAAAATTGGCTCAATATCCAATTATTACCTACCACGGTGGTTTCACAGGACGTTCTAAAATTGATACTGCTTTTGATGATGCAGGACTCAATGCCGATATTGTGATGTCAGCGCTCGATGCCGATGTCATTAAAACCTACGTTGAACTCGGTATGGGTGTCGGTATTGTCAATGATGTGGCTTATGATACTGAACGTGATCATCGTTTAAAACAAATTGATACCGATTTATTTGGAGTCAATACAACATGGATAGCTGTCCGTAAAGGACATCTTCTACGTGGTTACGGCTATGAATTCATTTCTATTTGTGCACCCGATGCCGATGTTAAAGCATTGAAAAAAATTGCTTACCCTGAAGACTAAAACATATTTTTAATAACCCCAACAACAAAAAAACAGGCTTATGCCTGTTTTTTTGTTACATTACATTCGGATCAAAACTTACCAATGGAAACTTACACCCACTTTACCAACTGGTAACCATTGGTACTTGTCATCATTACTAATTTTATCTTCTTCAGCGGCTAAATCTCTATCGAAATCTGCACCATTGACATTTACAAAATCTCCGCGAGATTGTAAATTCACATTAGGATTACCTGTGTAATATGCACCAACCTCACCAAATACACCCCAGTTTTTATTAATTTTAGGTGCAAAACCTAAACCGACATATGGGGAAATTTTGTTCTCATAATCCATTTTACCATTCACTTCACCATTAAAGTTATAGTTATTACCATTCACTTTAATTACGCCATCACTTGAACGTTTGCTAAGATCATATTCAGAATCGATATAGCCCACACCAGCGGCTACATACACCCCTTGAGCCCAACGGCTTTGACTTGTACCCCATGGACGAATCTCCGCATTTAAATACGCAAGCTTATTATCCATATCTACATCGTATTTTGTACCATTGATAGATAAATCATCTGACCAAGAAATATCTCCCCCGTTATAACCCAGTGCCAAACCAACATATGGATTAGCTGTCCATAAAAGTGCACCACCGTAACCTGTCGTACCGACTTCTACACGCGCACCTGTTGGAATGAGTTGGTTTGTATCAAAAGTTTTACCGCTATCAACCACTTGATAATCTGCCATTGCAAAACCAGATGCAGTTAATGCTGCTGTAATCGCAAAAAGTTTAAACACTTTCATTTGTATCTCCTCAAAAATTGAGCTTGTTATTTAATTCATTCATGTTTTTTTGATTTCAGTTTTATCTTAGTTCAAAACCCCTGATAAAAAGGTGACTTCTTGATGAATTTTTGCTTAATTATGTTAACTTTTGATACAATTTAGTATAAGTATCGGTATTTAAACGCTTAAAATTTACAAATTTTTTCAGCTTTTATACATTTCTGTAAGCGCTATTTTTTTATTTACTACTTTTAGCATTGTGATTTGATTTTTAGAGAATTTACCAACCAATTTGGTGTAGAATCTGTAAAATTTTTTGGAAAGAGAAGATCATGTCTCAGCTTTCAACGATCATCGAGCAAGCATTTGAAAACCGTGCAAATTTCACAGCGGCAGATTGTCCAGCTGAAATCCGTACTGCAGTTGAAGAAGCGATTTCAGCTTTAGATAACGGTACATTACGTGTCGCTGAAAAAATTGACGGTGAATGGATTGTTCATCAATGGTTGAAAAAAGCGGTATTATTATCGTTTAAACTCAACGACAACAAACCAATTGAATCATGCGACCTTCAGTTCTATGACAAAGTTGATACTAAGTTTACAGGTTGGACTGAAGAACAATTTAAAGCCGCTGGCGTACGTGTAGTACCTCCTGCTGTTGCACGTAAAGGTTCTTTCCAAGCAAAAGGCGTGATCTTGATGCCTTCATATGTGAACATTGGTGCATATGTTGATGAAGGTACTATGGTTGATACATGGGCAACTGTTGGTTCATGTGCTCAAATTGGTAAAAATGTACACTTGTCAGGTGGCGTAGGTATTGGTGGTGTTCTTGAGCCACTTCAAGCAAACCCGACCATTATTGAAGATAACTGCTTCATTGGTGCACGTTCTGAAATTGTTGAAGGCGTGATTGTTGAAGAAGGTTCTGTGATTTCAATGGGTGTATTCATTGGTCAATCAACTAAAATCTTTGACCGTGCAACTGGCGAAGTTCACTATGGTCGTGTCCCAGCAGGTTCAGTTGTTGTTGCGGGTAGCTTACCGTCTAAATGCGGTACTTACAGCCTTTACGCTGCAATTATTGTGAAAAAAGTTGATGCAAAAACTCGTTCAAAAACGAGCTTAAACGACTTACTTCGCGAAGACTAATTCTTTTATTTCTTGCGGAACTTTCGCCGCCTAATGGCGTAATAGCTTCTCGTCTCTACGGTCAATTCTGATCGTAGAGATTTTTCATTTTGTACACTGTGGTAAATGTTATGAATACTCTCCGCTCTTCTGCTATTCCTGTTTCTGATCCGTCTGCGGGTTTACGTATTACGGAGATTTTTTATTCCCTACAAGGTGAAGCCAATGCAGCAGGCTTACCGACTGTTTTTATTCGTTTAACGGGTTGCCCTTTACGCTGCACCTACTGCGATACAACTTATTCTTTTGAGGGTGGTCAACGTCAGTCATTGGACAGTATTATCCAAACCGCAACAGATTTTAATACCCCTTATATTTGTGTTACAGGCGGTGAACCACTTGCACAGCCAAATTGCATTCCATTATTACAACAATTATGTGATTTAGGTTTTGATGTTTCACTCGAAACAAGTGGTGCACTTGATGTATCTTCTGTAGATACACGTGTATCAAAAGTGCTCGATCTCAAAACGCCTACATCTGGTGAGCACACACGTAATCTTTTAAGTAACCTTGATCATTTAACCCCACATGATCAAATTAAGTTTGTCATCTGTAATCGTGAGGATTACGAATGGTCAAAACAGCAAGTTGCAGAATTTGAGTTAAATGAGCGGGTCAGTACTGTGTGGTTTTCACCAGCTTTTGCTGTCGAAAAAAATACAGCTCGGCTACCTGCTTTAGCGCGTGATTTAGCGCAATGGATTTTAGACGACCAACTCCCTGTTCGCTTTCAATTACAATTGCATAAATTGTTATGGAATGATGAAACTGGTCGTTAATCCGCCCTGTTATAAAATTGGAGAAGTGTTATGCGTCCTCGTGCGATCGTTTTATTGTCAGGTGGTTTAGATTCCACCACTTGTTTAGCTTGGGCTCAAGCCAATTACGACTGTATTGCAATCAGCTTTATGTATGGTCAACGCTCAACAACTGAGTTAGATGCTGCCCGTGCATTAACTCAACGTGCTGGTGTGGAACACCGTGTAATCAATATTGATTTAGGTAATTTGGGTGGTTCTGCCCTCACCGATCATAGTATTGAAATCCCAGATCATGAACAAGCTGGTATCCCAATTACTTATGTGCCTGCACGTAACACCATTTTCTTGTCTTATGCGCTTGCAGCTGCCGAAGTATTTGATGCACAAGCCATTGTCATTGGTATTAATGCTGTTGATTATTCAGGTTACCCTGATTGCCGTCCTGAGTTTATTGATGCCTTTGCCAATATGGCGCGCCTTGCAACCAAAGTTGGCGTGGAAGGAAAACCACTTAAATTTGAAACACCTCTGTTACATTTATCCAAAGCAAATATCATTCGCTTGGGTATAGAACATGGCGTAGACTACAGTCAAACAGTGTCATGCTACCAAGCTGACGACCAGGGACGTGCTTGTGGAAAATGTGATAGCTGCCGTTTACGCAAACAAGGTTTTGCTGATGCAGGTGTAACAGATCCTACACGCTATATACCGTAATAATAGGTAATGATGATGAAAATTTCTAAAACAGGTTTACTACTGACTTCACTTTTCTCTGCTGCAATGTTCGGTTCTACACTTGCTTCAGCAGATGCGGCAAGTATTGCAAAAAGCACTAACGTGAAAGCTGCGATCATTGCTGAGTGTAAAACTCAAATCACTAAAAAAGGTGGTTTAACTGCAACTGAAGCAGGTAAATACTGTACTTGTGATACCGATATCAAAGGTAAAACAACACTTGCTCAACAGTGGGAGCTACAAAGCACACTCAATGCGAAGAAAAGCCCATCTACGTTAGCATTTGTTCAGAAGCAAAATGCAGACATGAAGGCATGTCTTGGTGCACCACTGGTTAGCAAGATTCAAACACTTGCTGAAGCTGAAATGAAAGCTGCACAAGCGAAAAAATAATCGTTAACCACAGTCTAAATTCAGCCACTTTTATGTGGCTGAATTTTTATGGAGAATATGAATATGAGTTCAAGTATTACTTTACCAAATCAAACTTTCCAAACAACTACAGGCGAAATTAATTTAGCTGAAGTTACATCAGAATGGTTACTCATTTATTTTTACCCTAAAGATTCAACACCAGGCTGTACAGTCCAAGCTGTTGATTTTTCAACACTGAAAGAGCAGTTTTCTGCACTAAATACCACGATTATTGGGGTATCTCGTGATTCTGTGAAAGCACATCAGAATTTTACTGAGAAGCAAAATCTCAGCATTAACTTGATTAGTGATAAAGAAGAAGTACTGTGTCAGCATTTTGATGTAATTAAAGAAAAAAATATGTATGGTAAGAAAGTGATGGGCATTGAACGCTCAACGTTTATTTTCCATAACGGCACATTGGTCAAAGAATATCGTAAAGTCAAAGCTGCAGGGCATGCTGAACAAGTTTTAGCAGATTTAAAAGCACTTCAAGCTTAAGTAATTACGCCGTATAACGATTAGCCCACATACTTCATGTTTTAGATGTATAAATATATTGATTATTGAATATTTGGGCTGATCTTATAGTTAAAAAAACTATCCTAAAACAAATATAAACAGCCTTAAATTTCAAATCATTCATTTAAATGTCATACATTTAAGATCAGTGAAATTGCAATTCCCCACATTACCAATGCAATCACTCCATCTAAAATCTTCCAAGCCTTTGGATTTTCAAAAATAGGAATAAATATTCTTGCACTATAGCCCAATGCAAAAAAGAATAACCAAGATGCCGTCACTGCACCTAAAGCAAAATATAATTTCGTATTTTCAAATTGTGTCGAAATTGAACCGAGCAAAACCACCGTATCCAAATATACATGCGGATTGAGCCATGTTAAAGTCAAACAAATTAAAATGATTTTACTTAAATGTTGCGTTTCATCTGCACTAATTTGCATCTTTTGTTCTGAACCAAAGGATTGCAAGGCATGTTGTAATCCATACCAAAATAAAAACAGCGCCCCACCCCATTTAGCCCACTGTATTAATTGAGGGTACTGTTGTATCACCACTGAAAAACCCGTTACACCTAAAATAATGAGAATAGAATCGGACAATGCACATACCAAACAGACCCAAAACACAGATTGTTTTTTTAAGCCTTGTTTCAGTACAAATGCATTTTGTGCCCCAATTGGAATGATCAGGCTAAAACCCATCATTAGTCCCTGTATGTAACTATTTACCATGACCATGTAACATTCAAAAAATTGTGGATGCATTATCCTGAAATTTTCATAAGATTGATTATTTCTTAGAAAATATCAATCTAACTAAATTTAATTAAGTTTATAATTAAAATTAAATACACTAAAAAATACTATTTTTACATGAATTGAAAGTTTCAAGTAGGATTAAAAATTATGCTTAATCATAAACATTGTGCAGCATTTTTAGCTGTTGCAGAAACAGGTAGCTTTGATCTTGCCGCAGTACAGTTATGCATTACAGCTTCGGCAGTGACTTTACGTGTGCAAAGTTTAGAAAAACTACTCGGACATTTACTGATTGTTCGTGAGCGTCCATGTCGAATCACACAAGCAGGTCAGTCTTTATTGCACTATCTACAGCATAGTCGTTTACTTGAACAAAATTTATTGCAAAATTTGACAGGAAAAACTGAAAAATCACAGTTTTATCGAATTAACATTGCCACCAATGCCGACACACTTGCCACTTGGCTACTGCCATTATTCAAAAATATTTTGATTGAACATAAAATTGTTGTGCATTTTCAATTGGATGATCAATCACAAACGCATCATTTGCTAGAAGCTGGCTTAGTTAATGCTTGTCTAACAACTGAGCCGAATGCAATGAAAGGTTGCGTAGCACATTCTTTAGGACAAATGCATTATCGTTTTGTTGCGACACCACAATATATTGCACAGTGGTTTCCACACGGCGTAAATCGTGATGCTTTACGTGACGCACCTGCACTGATTTTCAATGAGAAAGATCATATGCACACTGGATATATTCAGCAAAAATTTGGCTTAAATCCAACCCAATATCCACATCATTTTATTCCGTCATCAAGTGCATTTGTTGATGCGATTGTCATGGGATTGGGGTATGGATGGCTACCTGATTATCAACTTAATCCACATTTAGACAGCGGAAAATTAATTGAGATATCAGATGAATTAGCGATTGATCTGCAACTCTATTGGCATCATTGGAAACAACAATCTGAACCGTTGTCAATATTAACTGAACATATTAAAATTCATGCAAATCATGCGATGAATCTCGCTCAAAACCTCACAGATGAAGATTCACATATAGAACATTAATATTTATATAAAAAATCTATTCAAGATTAGACTTATCATTTAGTGCAAATTTTTTACTTAATTGTGTATAAATAGGCGTTTGTTGAAAATTGTGTAAAAAATCAATGCTCCCTTGTGGAAAGGCGTTCTTCAAAATTTCTCCACGATAGTAAGCTTCACGCAGTGGTGTTGCAGACATCGCCCCGACTAAACTGTCAAGCTCAAGCATTTTCCACTCAGGAAAAAATTTCAAATAATACGAAGAGTCATCTTTAAAGTGCCCAATTAAACCGACCCGATCCCCTTTGTGAATCACTCCACCCACTTTGAGTTTAACTATTTTTTGCCATTTTTCATCATTATAAACATCAATTACAGGAACAAAATGAATCCGTTTTTGATCCTCGGCAGAAAAATTCGATAAAATCATCTGTGCACGTTCATCAGCAAGAAATGGATTTTTAATATTACGTTCATTTTGCGCAGAACCTAATGCCAAAATAACGTGTTTACTGTGTTGTAGCGCAATATTCACAGTTTCCAAATGTGCCAAATGAAAAGGCTGAAAACGACCAATAAAAACGAGGTAATCAAATATATAGTTCATGCTGATTCTTTTTTATGAACTCATGAGTTGCACCACATTTGCAAATATGCGACATAATGGACTCATAAGAATATTTCAATTGAAAGCAAGGATAGTACGATGACACTCAGTTGTATTCAACAACCACATCAACATTTAAACGCAAATTTGGAAAATGGTGTACTGACTTTAGCCATTAACCGACCAGAAGCAAAAAATGCATTGTATGGTGAATTGTACCTTTGGATTGCCAAAGCATTCGATGAAGCAGATCAAGATAATGATGTACGTGTCGTGATTCTACGTGGTGCAGATACTGATTTTAGCGCAGGTAATGATATGAAAGACTTCATGGCTTTCATTTCACAACCCCTTGAAGGTAAAGAAGGTGATGGTCCACCTTTTGTGCTATTAAAATCTGCCGCACGTTTATCTAAACCATTGATCTGTGCTGTGCGTGGTGTTGCAATTGGAATCGGTGTAACTGTTTTATTACATGCAGATATGGTTTATGCAGACAATACTGCCCTATTCCAAATTCCGTTTGTGAGCCTTGGTCTTTCTCCAGAAGGTGCTTCGAGTAAATTACTCATTCAGCAAGCAGGCTATCATAAAGCGGCTGAATTACTTTTAACTGCTCAGAAATTTAACAGTGAAAAAGCCTTAAGTGCAGGTTTAATCAATAGCATTGAAGATGATGTTTACGGTCACGCATTACGTCAAGCGCAAACCCTTGCTGCTCTTCCATTGGCTTCAATCAAACAAACTAAAGCGATGATGAAACATAATCTTGAAGAAATCATCCAATGTGTTGATGATGAAGCTGTTATCTTTATGCAACGTGTTAAATCTCCTGAAATGGCAGAAGCTGTTGCCGCATTTATGCAAAAACGCAAACCTGATTTTGCACAATTCAACTAAGTTTTAAAACTAAAAATGAATTGAAAATAAAACCACTGACTTTATGAGTACAGTGGTTTTATTTTTTAAAACATATTATTTTAAAACAATGTAAATCATTAAAAAGGTTAAAAATCATGTCTAAAGCCAATACAGAAAAAAAACGTTACTATGAACCTGCACCGCAAGATATTGATGTTGAAAACTTTAAAAAAGTGGTTCAAAGCCGACGTTCCGTACGTAAATTTACCGACAAGGTGATTCCTGCTGAAATTTTAGATGATTGTCTCGACATGGCATTATTAGCACCAAACTCGTCCAATTTACAGCCATGGACATTTTATGTTGTGCAAAATCCATCTAAGAAGAAGCTATTAATTAAAGCGTGTTTAGGTCAACTTGCGGCAAAAACTGCTGCTGAACTGATTGTTTGTGTAGCTCGTACTGACCGTATTGATGACATGGCAAAACGTAATATCAACGAATTTCCATTTCCTGAAGTTCCACCTTTGGTTAAAAAATATTACACGTATATTCCACTGAACTATAAAACAGGTTACTTCAATGCATTGGGTAACTTTAAGAAAGTGGCATTTAAGGTTGCACGTACACTCGACAAGCAACTCCCAGTGACTGCATTTACCCCTGCCGATGCTGTACTTTGGGCAAGTAAAACCACAGCTTTGGCTTGTGAAAACTTAGTTTTAGCTTTACGCGCACATAGTTTTGACAGCTGTATGATGGAAGGCTTTGATGAACCTTTAGTACGTAAAATTTTAGACCTCAATGATCAACAATACCCTGTCATGGTGATTGGTGCAGGCGAACGTGCTGAAGATGGCGTATTCTTTCCACAATATCGCTTTGATCGTGAATTATTTATTCAGAAAGTTTAACCTTTTGTAAGTCCTTCACCTTTAGACAAAGAGATTGACTTATTTTCATTTACTTTTTGTACTTTAATCCCTCTTTGCGAAGCAAAGCTCCTATCCCTTTAAAAAGGGAGGGGCTTTATTTATCCAATCTCAACCATCTGAATAAACTCAAATGCAGGCTCTTCATAAGGATGGCTTGCTTTTAATGCTTTTGCCACTGCACCAGCAAATTTATCAGGCACGATGGTTTCCACTCGCCATTCAGGCACTAGCTCTAAAGTATCCAATTCACCAATAAACGGATTTGCACCTTTAATAGGCTTAAATTGCCCTGTGCCTAATACTTGCCATGCACAATGCTCATAATTTCCTATTCCACCTGCACCTACATTAAAAATGGCAGTTTTAGTACTTTCTAAATAAGCCTCAGGCACATAATAAATCAGCTTTAACATCGCGTTCCCTTTTCATGCATCACAATAAACCCCCATCAATACATGCTAAAAGATCAAATGACACGCTGACAAGTTTTTGATCAATTAAAAAATGAGTCTGACGAAAATATAGAATATTAGCGCTTTCAACTTGGAACACTTTTCGAATCCAAGTACAATAGCCCGCAGTCGAGGGGTGCTGCGACTTTTTCACAGACTCATAAATGTGAAATCGCTAGGCTCGACCATCGGTATTCTATTCAGAACAACCAAAAACGGCATCCGCGAACATACTGATCCATTTTTTCATATAGGAGATCGTGATGAACGCGGTTAATGCTTCATTTACAGATTATAAAGTTGCCGATATTTCACTTGCAGATTACGGCCGTAAAGAAATCAAACTTGCTGAAGCTGAAATGCCTGCTCTAATGGGTTTGCGTAAACGCTATGCTGCTGCAAAACCACTTGCTGGCGCAAAAATTCTTGGTTGTATTCATATGACCATTCAAACTGCGGTTCTTATTGAAACCCTAGTTGAATTAGGCGCAGAAGTTCGTTGGACATCTTGTAATATTTTCTCAACTCAAGACCATGCTGCTGCTGCTATTGCTGCTGCAGGTATTCCTGTTTTTGCTTGGAAAGGCGAAACTGAAGAAGAATACAACTGGTGTTTAGATCAACAAGTTAATGTAAATGGTACGCCTTGGGATGCCAACATGATCTTGGATGATGGTGGTGATTTAACATTACTTGTTCATGAAAAATATCCACAAGTGATTGCAAAAATTCACGGTGTTACTGAAGAAACAACTACAGGTGTTCAACGTCTGTATGAAATGCTTCGTGACGGTACGTTGAAAGTGCCTGCAATCAACGTAAATGACTCTGTAACGAAGTCTAAAAACGACAACAAATACGGTTGCCGTCACTCGTTAAATGATGCGATTAAGCGTGGTACAGATATGCTTTTATCTGGTCGTCGTGCGCTTGTGATCGGTTATGGTGACGTTGGTAAAGGTTCTGCACAATCACTTCGTCAAGAAGGTATGATTGTACGTGTAACTGAAGTTGATCCAATCTGTGCTATGCAAGCATGTATGGATGGTTATGAAGTTGTTTCTCCATACAAAAATGGCGTACAAACAGGTAAGAAAGAAGACATCAATCTTGATCTTCTTCAAAATACTGACTTGATCGTAACAACAACAGGTAACTATCACGTTTGTGACTCAGCTATGCTTGATTCATTAAAAGCAGGTTCAGTTGTATGTAACATCGGTCACTTTGATACTGAAATCGACACCAACTACTTACGTGGTTACAAATGGGTTGAAGTTAAGCCACAAGTACACCAAGTGTATCGTTCAGAAGACGAAAATAACTACCTAATCCTTCTTTCTGAAGGTCGTTTGGTGAACCTTGGGAATGCAACAGGTCACCCATCACGTATTATGGATGGTTCTTTTGCTAACCAAGTATTGGGTCAAATGCATTTATTTGCAGAAAAATTTGCTGATCTTCCAGAATCTGAAAAAGCAGCTCAAATTCGTGTAGAACTTATTCCTAAGAAATTAGATGAAGAAGTTGCTGCTGCAATGGTTGTTGGTTTTGGCGGCGTCTTGACTCAATTGACTCAATTACAAGCAGATTACTTAGGTGTAGCTGTTGAAGGTCCGTTTAAGTCTGAGACTTATAAGTACTAAGTTTTTTCACCTCTCCTAACCTCTCTTGTTAGGAGAGGGACTTTTCATTACGGTTTTAAATAATGTAATGGATTCTCTTTCTCTTACGCCATATATGGCTCAGGGAGAAGGTTGGAATGAGGGTTAATAAAAAACAAGTCTTTGATAAAAAGGATTTAACCATGACCAAACGTGTTCCTATTTCGTTTGAGTTTTTCCCAACAAAAACCGATGCAGGTGCGGAAAAACTTAAAATCGTTCATCAAGAATTACAGCGATTAAACCCTGAGTTTTTTTCCATTACTTATGGTGCGGGTGGTTCAACTCGTGAACGCACTTTAGCTGCAATTAATGATTTTAATGGTAAAGGTACGCCTGTTGCCCCTCACCTGTCTTGTATTGGTGATGACAAAGTCCGTATCGCTGAGCTTTTAGATATTTATAAAAATCAAGGCATTGACCGTATTGTAGCGCTTCGTGGTGACTTACCTTCAGGTCAAGTCGGCTTAGGTGAATTGCCTTATGCACAGGATTTAGTTCGCTTTATTCGTGAACATTCAGGTGATCATTTCCACATTGAAGTAGCAGCCTACCCTGAAATGCATCCTCAAGCCGATAGTTTTGATAAAGACATTCAACGTTTTTGTGAAAAAGTTCGTGCAGGTGCAAATGCAGCATTAACTCAATTCTTCTTCAATCCAGATGCGTATTTCTACTTTATCGATCGCATTCAAAAAGAAGGTCTTGATATTCCTGTTGCACCAGGCATTATGCCAATCACAAATGCAAGCAACTTAATTCGCTTTGCTGATGGTACAGGTGCTGAAATTCCGCGTTGGATTCGCAAACAACTTGCGGCCTATGGTGATGATACTGCAAGTATTAAAGCATTCGGTCATGAAGTGAATGTTAAGCTTTGCGAACGCCTGATTGCAGGTGGTGCGCCAAGTCTGCATTTCTATACCATGAACCATACAGAACCAAATCGCCAATTGGTGCTTGACCTCGGTTTAGCCTAATTATATATCATCCAATTTTGTACATTTAAAAGAGTAAGCCTGAATGCCTCGTTTTTATATTGAAACTGATTTAGCAGTAAATACTACGGTTGAACTGACTGAAACAGTATTTCATCATTGGGTTAAAGTCTTACGTGCTAAATTGGGTGAAACAGCCACCTTGTTCAATGGACAAGGTGGTGAATATTATGTGACATTGTCAGAAATCAATAAAAAATCTGCACAGGTTTTTGTTGATGCTTTTAATGCTGATAATCGTACTCCGTCCAAAAGCACTCTACTCGGACAGGTCATGAGCAAAGGTGATCGGATGGATTACGCTATTCAAAAGGCTGTAGAATTGGGCGTTGTAAAAATTCAACTTTTAACCTCTGAACGTTGTGAAATGCGCCTTAAATACGATCGTGACCAAAAGAAAATTGAACATTGGCAAGGTATTGCTATTGCTGCTTGTGAACAATGTGGTATGAACCGTGTACCTGAAATTTTAGCACCAATCTCATTAGAGGCATGGCTACAAAGTGATTTACCTGAAAGCCGTCTTGTCCTAGCACCCAATAAAAATCAGCAAAATGTCTTACAAAATACAGGCTCATCACTTGCTGTACTGATCGGTCCTGAAGGCGGATTGAGTGAAACTGAAATCAATATGGCCAACGAGACAGGCTTTATGAGTTGGTGTATTGGTGATCGGATTTTACGCACAGAAACCGCACCCGTAGTCGCACTTACACTCATAAACTTTACCTAAATCTACATTTACATAAAAAATGTTAATTAGTTAGAATTATATTGATTTTTAAGCCTAACAAAAGTAACGTAATATTGATGAAAAGAATAAATTTAATCATTGATTCAACGTGGCTTTATATTGAAAATATTGTTCAATCATACTTCCAATATATTAAATTAATACAGCGATAGGTGTACTGCATATGATTGAAGTTCAAGGCGAGCCTCTTTCTCCGAGTTCGTATGCATCACAAATTAAAAGTGTCAGCCATCATGTAAGAGTTTTTTTTATATGGGTTGTATTTATTGGTTTTTTTACCTTAAATCTTTTTCAATTAAACTTTACTCATGGTCCAATCACGTTAAAGTATTGGTTTTTAGCCCTTTGTTTAATTGCAGGGATTGCTTGGTTCAACATTCATCATGGTATATCCCGTTCAAGTTTAAACCCGCTCAATCTTGATGCCTTAAATCAACTGTATTGTTTATTGACTGGTTGTGTAATTGGAGTGGGGGTATATCTCATTCACCATTATCTTGTGATTAAAAGTGATAACCAAACCATTTTACACCTTATGATTATGGCAAATACCATGCTGAGCATGGTATATATCATGGGAATTATTTATCTCACACAACGTTTTCGCTACTTTCTTTGGATCTATCTCCCCTCCATTCTTCCTGCATTTTGTATTGAATTATTGTTTCCTAAATCAATTCCAATACAATATCTATTAATGCAAGATATTTGGTTTGTCATGATTTTTATGGGCGCCTTTATTTCTCATAAAAATCATCAAAAACTTGATAGTATGAATATTAAAAATATTGAGCTATTTAACCAATCACAAAAACATTTAGAAGAAGCACAACAATTACAGCAACAATTACAAGCAGAAGTCACAATCACAAAAACTGTGAAACAAGAACTACAAATTAACAATCAATTGCTTGAACAAAAAGTTAAAGAACGTACACACGACATTAAACAGATTAATGATCATCTTGAAGATCATCAGGCAAACTTAGATTTTGCTCATGAAACAGCGGGTATAAATTCTTGGCTATGGAATATTGAAAAACGAGTTTTTTCTTTATCCAAAAATAAATTCGTAAATAATTTTAGCCAGACACTCCCATCGACAATCATGACCGAATTAAATATTCATCCTGATGATTTTGGATATTACCGTCAAAATATGCGTCAACATTTACGTGGTCGTACAGAACGTTTTGAAGCAACTTATCGTATAAAACATAATGATGAGTGGACATGGATTCAAGATATTGGCAAAGTAATTGCAAGACATCCAACCAATCACAAACCACTTCGCATGGTTGGAATACATCGTGATGTACAAAAAGAAAAGAAAGATCAAGAACAAATTCGCTTAGCGACCAATGTTTTTGATCAGGTTGCTGAAGGTGTATTTGTCCTCGATAATAATTTATGTTACCTCGATGTGAATCCTTATTTTGAACAACTCTTAGGTTTCAAGCTCAATGAAATCATTGGAAAGCACCTTTTTGATGTCACCATTCATGATGAGCCTATAGACTATCAGAGACATACTGAGTTTGCGAAACAACTCATTACCAAAGGCGAACATGAAATTGAAATCACTGAGCAATTTATTTCGGGTAAAAAACTGACCCTTTGGGTGCATATTAATGCCATTAAAGATGATAAAAATAAAGTCATCAATTATGTTGGTATTATTACCGATTTAACTGAACGTATTGAACGTGAGCAACGACTTTCCTATTTGGAAAACTTTGATTTACTGACAGATTTACCAAATCGCTTTTATTTCAATCAGCAATTACATCATTATGTTACGAGTAAAAATCAGGCTTTAAAATACTTTGCACTTATTCGCATTAATATTGACCGTTTCAGATCATTCAATGAGTCTTTAAGTAATGATGCAGGCGATGAACTGCTAAAACAAGTATCTGAACGCCTACGTCAATCATGCTCAGATGCGCTGCTAATTTCCTATTTAAACAATGATGATTTTGCGATTATTTACAATCTCAATCAGAATAATTTTTCTATTCAGAAACGTGCAAAAATCATCTTAGATGCCTTCCAATTACCTTTTACTATTTTAAAAAAAGAACAAACAATTTCCATTTCTATTGGAGTTGCACTTTACCCTGAACATGGTCGTCAAATTGATAGCCTAAATAGCCACGCTGAGCTTGCACTGTCAGAAGCGAAAAATGTTGGGGGCAATACCATACATTTTTATGCCAATAAATCGGGACAACTGCTTAATCATGGAGTAAACCTTGAAAGTGAGCTAAGAAAAGCCATTAAAAATAAAGAATTTATGGTCTATTATCAGCCCAAAGTATGTATTAAGACCAATCGAATTTTTGGTTTTGAGGCATTGGTTCGATGGCAACATCCTGAACTCGGATTAGTCCGTCCAGATATGTTTATTCCCCTTGCAGAAGAAACGAGTTTAATTAATGAAATTGGACAATTTGTACTATTCGAAACCTGTAAACAACTGAAAAAATGGCAAAATGCAGGTTTTGATTACATTCGTGTTTCGGTCAACATTGTGGCGCAACAAATTCACCGAGGTCATTTACTAAATGATATTGATCATGCACTTGAAAGTAATCAACTTTCGGGTGAGATGCTTGAAGTTGAATTGACTGAATCATCATTACTCGATAAATCGGATCATGTCATTGAATTATTAAAACAAATTAAAGAGCGAAAAATTTCAATTTCATTAGATGACTTTGGCACAGGCTACTCTTCCCTCGCTTACCTTACCAACTACCCTATTGATACTTTAAAAATTGATAAAGCTTTTATTAGCCGTATTGGGAAAGAAAAAGATGAAGCCATTGTAAATGCCATAATTGTTTTAGGACAAACCATTGGCATGATGTTGGTGGCTGAAGGTGTCGAAACTATTGAACAAATTGAGTTTTTAAAAAATCGTGGTTGTTATATTTTCCAAGGTTTTTATTACTCAAAACCACTGACTGCCACTCAAAGTACACAGTATCTTGAACAAAATGAGCTGATTGCTAATTTCTCTTAAAAATAACTTTTTAAGTCTAAGTTAGCCTAAAAAACGGGCTGAATGACTGTCCGTATTGCTCAACAAGTGTTATATTCGGTTGAATTTAGCCAAAACTGCCAGCCTCGCTGGAACATTGTAACAATAGAGATTCAGATGGACGATCAATCATTAAAGCAACAAGCCCTTTATTATCATGAATTTCCTACGCCAGGAAAAATCAGTGTTACGCCAAGCAAACAGCTTGTTAATCAACACGATTTAGCTTTAGCGTACTCACCAGGTGTTGCTGCACCATGTCTTGAAATTGAAAAAGACCCATCTAAGGCAGCACTTTATACAGCACGTGGTAACTTAGTTGCCGTGATCACTAATGGTACTGCTGTATTGGGCCTAGGGAATATTGGTCCTCTTGCTTCTAAACCTGTGATGGAAGGCAAAGGCGTTTTATTTAAAAAATTCGCTGGTGTTGATGTATTTGACATTGAAATTGACGAAAATGATCCAGACAAAATTGTCGATATTGTTGCTGCACTCGAACCTACTTTTGGTGGTATCAACTTAGAAGACATTAAAGCACCAGAATGCTTTTATATTGAACAAAAACTTCGTGAACGTATGAATATCCCTGTGTTCCACGATGATCAGCACGGTACATCCATTATCGTTGGATCTGCTCTACTGAATGCGTTGCAATTAAATGGCAAAAAAATTGACGAAATTAAAATCGTTGCTTCAGGCGCAGGTGCTGCGGCACTGTCTTGCCTAGACTTGCTTTGTGCGATTGGTGCGAAAAAAGAAAACATTATTGTTGCGGACTCACGAGGTCTACTGACAACAAAACGTGAAGGTCTAGACGACTCTAAAAAACGTTATGTACAAGACATTGAAGGCACTCAACTTGCTGATGTTATTGCAGATGCAGATATGTTCTTAGGTCTTTCTGCCGCAGGTATTTTAACCAAAGAAATGGTTAAAGTCATGGCGAAAGATCCTATTATCTTTGCCCTTGCCAACCCAGATCCAGAAATTTTACCTGAACATGCACACGAAGTTCGTAATGATGTGATCATGGCAACAGGTCGTTCAGACTATCCGAACCAAGTGAATAACGCACTTTGTTTCCCATATATTTTCCGTGGTGCTTTGGACGTTGGTGCAACCACCATTAACGAAGAAATGAAGATTGCATGTGTACATGCAATTGCACGTATGGCACACGTTGAAGCAGATGCCGCATCTTATGGTGAAAAATCTGCATCATTTGGTCGTGATTATCTTATTCCACGTCCACTTGATCAGCGTTTGATTTTGGAAATTGCGCCTGCTGTTGCACAAGCGGCAATGGATTCAGGTGTTGCAAGCCGTCCAATTCAAGATTTCTCAGCATATCGTCAACGTCTTTCTGAGTTTGTTTATAACTCAGCACTTATGATGAAACCGATTTTTGCACAAGCTAAATCTGATCCTAAGCGTATCGCTTACGCAGAAGGCGAAGATTTACGTGTACTTCGTGCTGTACAAATTGCCGTTGATGAAGGTCTAGCGCATCCAATTCTTGTCGGTCGTACTTCAGTGATTGAAGCAAACATCAAAAAGCTTGGTTTACGCCTTGAAAATGGTGAAAATATCACGATCGTTGATCAGGAAAAAAATCCTGATTATGAAGAGTTTGCAGCCGACTACCACAGCATTATGCAGCGTAAAGGGGTTACACCTGAGTATGCACAACGTGAATCACGTCGTCGCTCTACGCTCATTGCTGCAATGTTGGTCAAATTTGGTAAAGCGGACGGTATGCTTTGCGGTACTTACTCAAGCTATGATATTCATTTAGATTTCGTACAAAATGTCATTGGTTTAAAAGAAGGTCGTAATAACTTCTTTACTCTCAATGCATTGATGCTTGAAGATCGTAATTTGTTTATTGCAGACACATATATCAACCGTAATCCAACGGCTGAACAATTGGCTGAAATGACCATATTAGCGGCTGAAGAAGTGCGCCGTTTTGGTATGACACCTCGTGTTGCACTCCTTTCTCACTCGAGCTTTGGTTCAGATCAAAACGATGCGAGCGCACAAAAAATGCGTAAAGTGTTTGAAATCTTGACTGAAATTGCACCTGAGCTTGAAGTTGAGGGTGAAATGCATGCTGATGCTGCACTTGATGAAAATATTCGTCATTTTGCATTCCCGAACTCACGCTTCAAGGGTTCTGCAAACTTGTTGATTATGCCAAACTTGGATGCTGCAAACATTTCATTCAACTTGTTAAAAGCAACTTCAGGCAACAATGTCACCATTGGTCCAATTTTATTGGGTGCAGCGAAACCTGTTCATATTTTAACACCAACGGCAACAACTCGTCGTTTAGTGAATATGACTGCACTTACTGTTGCTGAAATTCAGGAAGCTGAAAAAGACGCTCTGTAATTGGTATTCACTTTGTGACTTGAATTCACATCGAGTCACTTGAGAAAACCTCTATTCTGTTGCATGATGGCATTAAGAATAGAGGTTTTTTCATGCGTGTTTATTTAGTCGGTGGTGCTGTCCGAGATCGTTTGTTAGGGCATCCCTATCACGAAAAAGATTATGTGGTTGTCGGTGCAACACCTGAACAACTGATTGCTCAAGGTTACCAACCTGTGGGTAAAGATTTCCCTGTGTTTTTACATCCTAAAACAAAAGAAGAATATGCACTTGCCCGTACTGAACGTAAGTCTGGGCATGGTTATCATGGCTTTGAATTTTATACCGACCCTTCTGTTACCCTTGAAGATGACCTGATTCGTCGTGACTTAACCATCAATGCGATGGCTATGGATGACGAGGGTACAGTTTATGACCCTTATGGTGGACAACAAGATTTAGCCAACAAAATTTTACGCCATGTTTCTCCTGCTTTTGCCGAAGACCCTTTACGTGTTTTACGTGTGGCTCGTTTTGCAGCTCGTTATGCACAGTATGGTTTTACTGTCGCCGATGAAACTCTAGTTTTAATGCGTCAATTGACTGAATCGGGTGAACTCAATGCATTGACACCTGAGCGAGTTTGGAAAGAAACTTCTCGTGCACTTATGGAAGATTATGCTGATGTTTATTTTGAAGTATTACGTGAATGTGGTGCTTTAAAAATCCTCTTTCCTGAAATTGATGCTTTGTATGGTGTGCCGCAACGTCCTGAATATCATCCTGAAATTGATTGTGGGATTCATACCATGATGTCTTTACGACAAGCTTGTAAAGCTCACTATTCATTGGATGTTCGTTTTGCCGTTTTGGTACATGATTTAGGTAAAGCCCTGACGCCAGTCGATGAATTGCCTCGTCATATTATGCATGAAGAACGTGGTATCGCACCTGTCACTCAAGTCTGTGATCGTTTACGTGTACCAACCAATACTAAGCAACTTGCACTTGCTGTGTGTAAGGAACATTTAAAGTGTCATCAAGCATTTACCTTAAAAGCAGGTACTGTTTGGCGCTTGTTACAGCGTTTAGATGTGCTGCGTCGCCCTGAACGTGTTGAAGCTTTCCTTCAAGCCTGTGAGTGTGATGCTAAAGGTCGATTAGGTTTAGAAGATCGTGCTTATCCGCAAGCGCAGTATTTGTTGGATGTGATGCATAAGGTTCGTAACATTAAGGCTTCTGACTTACCTGCGGATGTAAAAGGTCCTGATATTGGTGAAATGCTCATTCAAAAGCGAATTGAAGCGATTTCTGACTTTAAGCAAAATTATACTCAGCCTGATCAAGTGGTTTAAAAATCCTACTCAGAAATAGCGGGAACGCTCGAAGAGCTAGCAGATTTTAATAGCTCTTCAGCTAATATAAAGCATTTACAATTTTCAGGAACTTCTTGATCGTGGTTTTCATGCAATCATAAAAATTTACTTAAAAACTTCCATTTTTTAAGACCAGCTATTTTATTTCCCATAACACATTGAAATTAATTAATTTATTCCATCTCTTCCGTATAAGTTTTATTATGATAATTTTAGGTGAATTGAAAAGATGAGCACATTTGAGACCAAAAATTTATCTTTAAGACCATTTTCTAAAGAAAATTTAAATGAAGCTATCTTACTATTTCAAGATGAGGACTTTATGGCTTTTTCACCTAATGGTTCATTAAATGTTAAAGATGCTACAAACCGTTTTTATGAAATTTTAGAGCATTATGAAAAATACGGATTTGGAAAAATGGCTATTATCTCCAAAAATACAACTAAGATTATTGGTTACTGTGGTTTTGAAATATGTACTTTAGATGGAAGAGATCAAGCCGAATTAGGATTCAGATTAATCAAAAGTGAACGAGGTCAAGGGTACATCGTTGAAGCTGCCTCTAAATTAATAGAAAATATGAAAAATAGAGGCTTTAAAAATGTAATAGCCTTTTCTGAAGAACAAAACTTACCAGCTCATAATCTTCTAAAGAAGTTAGGATTCAGTACAACTTTCAGATCTAATTTTTTAAATATGGATGTTGTTTTCTTTAATAAAAATTTCTAAACTATTAAGTATCTAATATAATATTCTTCACAACTTATTATAAAATATTGATTTAATTCATTTATTTAATTTTCCAGAAGGAGTATAGCATTAATTTTAGACAATCCATGAACTAGCAATTATTTTTTTGATTTAATATTTGACAAGTCGTTCCATAATATTTAGTATTCCTCTCAGTTCACTCCCACTCAGGATCATCCATGAGTGATGACAAATCTAATTATCCAGGCCGTCCTAGACAGTTTGAAGATAAAGAAATCATTGATGCCGCTATAACTGTCTTTAGTAGTAATGGCTATGCAGGTACTTCTGCGCAAAATTTATGTGATGTTACTGGATTAGGGCGAGGAAGTTTATATAACGCCTTTGGTAGCAAACAAGCTTTATATGAACAAGCTTTGCTACGTAGCCATGAAAAAACCATGGCAGCACAATTATCCATTCTCACACAGTCAGGACTGTTCAAAGAACGATTACGATCCCTTTTACTTTGGGGGATTGCTGAGGATCTTTCACAATCAGAACAGCATGAAGCCATGGTCTTATTCTCTGCTTTAGAGATGGGAGATAAAGATCAGGTTGTTTCAAGCCTGAATCTAGAATATCGACAACGCCTAGAGAATTCTCTCCTCACGGTATTTGTCGAAGGACAAGCAAATGGGGAATTCAGTACAAAAGCCTCAGCTCTTGAAATGGCAAGAGGCTTTTTAGCTGGATACTACGGTTTGCGTGTACTAAACAAAAATATTTCAGATAAAAGCTTTCTAGAAGATGTCGTTAATGGTCTCTTAGCCAACCTCTAACTGCGTCATCACTGCGAAAGAAATTAAACTCTTTATTTTTGTAATGATCGTTAAAGAAATAGGAATGTATTAACAAAATGCCGTTAGCAGTATATATATTAGGTCTAGCAATTTTTTCAATTGGTACAGCCGAATTGATGGTCGCAGGTATGACCGCCACTTTATCCCAAGCCTTTGGAATCAGCGTAGGTGACGTTGGACATTTAATTTCATATTATGCCTTTGGTGTCATGTTCGGCGGGCCTGTACTCACCTACTTTTTTCTAAAATATAAAGTCCAATATCGAAAAGTTTTGCTAATTCTTTTCATACTTTATGTTGTGATCCAAGGTTTAAGCGCTTTCAACTCTAGCCATGCTATTTTAATTGTAATCCGTTTTGTCACGGGTGTCTTATGTGCAGGCTGTCTGAGTCTTTCTCTTGCCATAAGCATGGCGATGGTTCCGAACCATAATAAGCCTCGAGCAGCAGCCATTGTTATTGGCGGCTTTATGATTTCCAATGTGTTTGGAGTCCCTCTTGCAACAATGATTGATCAACAATGGGGCTGGCGTATTACCTTTGGTTTAGTCGCAGTATTGGTATTCATTTGTTTGATTGCTCTAGTACGTCTTTTACCTGAAGTATCAGGCGGTGGGCAACTTAGAATGGAAGAAGAGATCAAAGCCTTTAAAAATAAAGCGTATTGGAAAGCTTGTGCAACAAGTTGCCTAATTTTAGGTGCTAGCTTTGCAGCTTTTAGTTATTTCGTTCCTGTTTTGGTCGATATCACTGGATTTAGTATGCAAGTCGTTCCATTTATTTTAATGGCATTTGGTTTCTCAAACATTGTAGGGAATATGATCACAGGTCGCTTAGCACATGACCATAGCCTTAAAATTATGCTGATTGGACTAACCGTATTAAGTATATCTTTATTTGCCTTTGCAATATTTGCCGAATATAAAACTATAGCAATCATTGCAATAATTTTGATTGGATTATCTGGTGTTCCAATGAATCCTGCAATGATGGCAAGAATTGTCAGTGTTGCGCATCCGGGTCCTATGGTCAATGCAGTACATACCTCAGTAATTAACATTGGCTTAGGTGGAGGTTCCTATATAGGTGGTTTAGCAATTACAAATGGTTATGGCTTACGTTCAGGCTTATGGATTGGTGCAGTATTGGCAATATTGGCATTGGCTTCACTTCTGCCTTACGTACGTAATCGTCAACAAGGTTGGTCTTGATACAAATGTAACGTAATCATTCTATATAATGGCACCTATGATAAATATTTTTATTTAAAATTAAATACTTATATTCAAAAACAGACTCATTATCTACAACAAATCCGATATGAAACCATATCGGATTTGTTTAGTTGATTTTGATCCATTTTACAATTAAAAATAATATTTTTGGATAAGTACCAATAAACCTTATTTAGTTAAGCATCGCTATCTATACATCTTTTTGTAGAGAACTTTTGTTCCTTACAGAAAAGAAAAATTGTATTAAATCCCATTTTCATCTATTTATCGTTTATAAATTACGACACCTCAGCAGGGAAACTGATGACTTTTTCTAACTTCATCTGATTTTGTACCACCATCAACAAGCGGTCTATTCCCAAAGCAATTCCTGAACACTCAGGCATATTCGGCAAAGCTGCGAGTAAATACTCGTCAATTGGCATCACATGTAAACCTAACTTTTCACGCTCTGCATTATCGTCTTCAAAACGACTACGCAACACATTGGCATCAATCAATTCATCATAAGCATTGGCAAGCTCTAAACCTTCAATATATAACTCAAAACGAGCTGCAACCAACTCACCATCTGCATCAATACGTGTTTTGGCAAGAGAAGCCATTTCAGGTGGAAAATCGGTTAAAAATACAGGCGTATCAAAACCTAAACTCGGTTCAACCATGTGAGAGAACAACAGGTCAATATAACCCAAACGATCATTGCCCAAATCTAGATTTAAACCAACACGGTGACAGGCATTTTTCAATTCCTGCAAAGTCGCCTTGAGCGGATTGAGATCCAAACGATCCATAAAAGCATGTTTGTAGCTATAAATGGTCGGACGAACTTCTCCGAAACGTTGTGCTAAAACGACATTGAGCAAATCGGTCACTTCAAGCATTAAATCTTTCAATGAAAACTCAGGGCGATACCATTCCAACATGGTAAATTCACTATTGTGCTTACGTCCATGTTCATCATCACGAAATACCTTACAAATCTGATAAATCGCCCCACTGCCACTCGCCAATAATCGCTTCATGGCAAACTCAGGTGAAGTCTGTAAATAATGCGTTTGTTTTCGACCATCGATATGACGCAATGCCTGTACAGAAGCCAAATGTATATCAGTGACGCCAGCTTGCGAAAGTACAGGAGTCTCAACCTCCAACACAGTGCGTTCAGAAAAAAACTGACGTAATTGTGCATACATTTTGGCACGGGCTTTTAAGGCGTTGAGGTCACACGTTGGCTGATATTTGATACGAGAATCATTCATGCTTTTGGCCCGCCATGTGCAGCCCATTCACGACGTAAAGGATAGGTTTTACGTAAATAATCAAAAGCTTTTTGATCCACTTTGCCATCTTTTAATGTTGCTCTTAAATTGGCATCATCGCGGGCAATGTCATAAATGGTTGATAAATATTTTTTCAGGGTTTGTTTAATGTTATTGCCATAAAAATATTGTTCACAGGCAGGTAACTTCGTTTCAAATTTTTTATGCGCGCTAAAATCAAATGTTTTGCAAAATGCATCATAAATCATCTGTGTACCACGAGCTTTACCTTCTAGGCTATAACCAGCAATGTGTGGCGTAACAAGCGTAATAATTTTTAATAATTCTTCTGAAATTTCTGGCTCATGCTCAAAAACATCAAGCACTACTCTACGCTGATTTTTTAAAATATCTGCAATTAAAGCCGCTTCTTCAACCACTGCACCGCGTGCTGAATTAATTAAAATGGTTTCAGGTTTCATCATTGCCAAAGTTTCTGCATTGATTAAATGATAGGTTGGATGCTCACCTGTTTGGGTCAGTGGTACATGCGTAGTAATGGCATTAGCTTGCTTTAATAATGTATCTAGCTCAACCTGTTGAATATTTAAATTTTTTACAAATGGATCATAACCAATCACATTCCAACCTAAAAGTTGTGCCATATATGCCAAACGTGAACCGACATTCCCTAAACCAATAATACCTAAAGTAAATTGTTTACCCAAATCTAAAAATTGAGCATCAATGTGCAATAAAGCAGTAATTACATATTCAGAAACCGCTTGCGCATTGCAACCAGCTGCATTTGACCATGCAATTCCCTGTTGTTCCAATGTGTTAATATCTAAATGATCTGTGCCAATGGTTGCACTACCGACAAATTTTAGTTTTGTATTTTCAATCAGTTGCTGATTCACCTTCGTCACTGAACGCACCAATAAAGCATCGGCATTTTTTACATCTTCATGTGTAATTGTACGCCCTGCTTGATTGTTAATTTCTCCAAATTCGGCAAAAAAATATTCAGTAAATGCGAGATTTTCATCTGCAACGATGTTCATAGTGTTATTCCACATTTCAGTATCTTCATCATACCGTTTTGCTGAAATGATCGCTATATCGCATCTGTAGTGAATTCATCCATTTCGTTCAAACAAATCTATGCAGCAGGAAAAAATAGAATTAAAAATGCCCAATCATTAGATTGGGCATTTTTATCTTTTACATCATGCATTTATAAACTGATGCATGATACTGTTATATGATTAAGCAGCTTCACGCTCTTCAATCGGCAATACTTTACGAAGTTCATAACCCGTATAATCCGCACTTGGACGAATAATACGATTGTCTGCACGTTGCTCCATGACATGTGCAGCCCAACCAGTCACACGACTCATCACAAAGATTGGTGTGAATAGCTTGGTTGCAATGTCCATAAAATGGTATGCCGATGCATGGAAGAAGTCTGCATTACAGAACAATTTCTTCTCACGCCACATCACTTCTTCACAGCGCACTGATACTGGGTAAAGTGTGGTATCACCTACATCTTTCGCTAATTTCTC